>JAYUXG010000718.1:0-14720 GCA_043753125.1 Saprospirales bacterium
AAGTTGAACAAGACGCCTTCCATGACGGCCCGTACAAAATGCGCCTGGTTATGCTGAGCAGTTAGGCCATGAAAGCTGCCGCGTGCCTGCGCGTCCCAAAGCGGTGCCCGTTCGCCAAGTAAATAGGGCAGAAAAAGCAAGCCCATTGCCGCTGGCTCCACGTCGGCAGCCGACTGCGCAAAAGTGCCAGCGCTGCGCCGCGAGCCAAATACCGGTAGGCGTAGCCATTCGAGGGCATTTGTACCGTTATTACTGGCCCCGCCCACGATGCACTGGTCCGCGTCCAGCCGATAACAGAAGGTACGCATCTTTGCATCCGTCAGTGGGGTGTTGCTGACCATGCGAATGGCCGCGCTGGTCCCGATGGTCACTGCCCATTGGCCAGGCGTAGTGGCTCCGGCCCCCAAGTTGGCCAAAGCGCCATCGCTGCCGCCAATTATAACGGGCAAGCCTTCCGGCAAATCCAAAGCAACGGCTACCTCTTTGGACAAGGCTTCGATGTGGGTAGGTAATACTAACCCTGGCAGCTGGTCCGCCGTAATGCCAGCCAAGGCCAGGGCGTGGGCGTCCCATTGATTTTGGCGGGTATTCATCAACCCCGTGGCCGAGCCAACCGATAGGTCGGAGAGATATTTGCCCAGCAAATGGAACAACAAAAACTCCTTGATTCCCAAGAACTTATACGTTTTGGCAAATACCTCCGGGTCGTTTTGGCGCAGCCATATAATTTTTAACAGCGGCGACATAGGGTGAATAGGCACCCCCGTTTGATGATAGATTTCCAGGCCAACTTTGCTGCGCCGTAGTGGTTCGGCCAAGGCTGCGGCCCGCAAATCCGACCATAGCCAAATGTTGGTCAGTGGTTTCCCGGCGGCATCCACTGCCAGCAAACCGTGCATGGCGGCGGAAAAGACCAGTCCGCGCAAGGGTTCGCGCTGGTTGGCTTCCGCCAAAGCCTCGGCCAGCACCTCGCGCATATTTTGCAGGATCGCCGCTGGGTCTTGCTCGCTCCGATCGAGTTGCGGGGCCAAGACTTGGTTGCGCCGCTCGGCAGTGGCCCATATCGCACCCGCATCACTGAACGCGAAGGCCTTTACGTTGGTCGTACCGATATCAAGGCAAATAAGCATTGAAGTAAAAGTAGGTAAGGAACGTGTAAAGAATAAATTGTAAACTTTCACCACCCCGAGTGTCATTCCGACGGCAGGAGGAATCTATCCCGGTGTAATTGATAATCAACCACTTGAGTAGATTCCTCCCAGCGTCGGAATGAAAACTCAGCTAAGCGACATTGTGCTAAATTATTGTTCACTTGTTCCTAATGTACTAAAACATTGCTAAACGCAAGGCCCAAACTGTAGCGGCTGTTTCAACCCTACTTACCGGCCGAGGTTTTAAAACAGCCATTTACATTTCAAGCGTAAAAACGGCTCCCTTGGGCAGGTTATCGGTGAGTCGAATCTGGCCTCCGTGGGCCTTGACCACTTGTTGTACAATGTATAGACCCAGGCCCGTGCCGGTAGCCTGGCGGGTCTCCTCATTGCCCAGTCGATAGAATTTTTCAAAGACAGCCTTCTTTTCGGAATCGGGGATACCTTGACCCTCGTCGGATACCCGAAGCTGGAGCCTGCCGTTGACCTTTTCAGCAGTGAGCTCCACTGGCGTACCTTCCGGCGAATACTTGATGGCGTTTTCCAACAGGTTTTGTATCACTGAGGTCAAGCCTGCTTTGTCGGCCTGTACGGGCGGAAAGCTCTCCGGAATACGAATAGCAAGGTTTGCTTTGGGAAAACGCACCCGCAAGCCGGCAGAAATGTCGCGGGTAAGGCTGTCCAGATTCACTGGCTCGGCCAGGGGTTGCCACTTGTCCTCCAACCGGGCAGCCAACAGCAAGTCTTCGACCAAATGCTTCAAACGATCGGCATCCTTTAGGCCAGCGTGGCAAAGTCTTTCCACTTGGTTGCGTTCCAGCAGCTCGCGTTTGTAAATGGTCTCGATAATGAGAATAATGGAGGCCAGCGGCGATTTTAGCTCATGGGTGATGCTAAGCAGAAAGTTGCGCCGCTGGTGGGCTAAGGCAAGGGCCCGATGGGAGCTCCCGTTGATGAGCCACACGCCGATAATAAGGCAGATGGTAATAAAAATGCCTTCCGCCACCACCATGCGCCGCTCTCTTTCCCATTTGCGGACGATGGCCTTGTACTCGACGGTGTCGGCCAGTTTGGTGAGGTTGAGGCCCTGATTTTTGCGGTCAAAACGCAGCTCCAGGGCTTCTTGCTTCGACCGTAGCAACAGGTCATTCTGGCACCAAAGGTGATAAGACCACCAGCCGAAGGCCAGCACCATGTAACCAATGACGAAGTGCGACAACCGCCGACCAGGTATTTTGTCAAACATGGCGTTTATAGAAGAGGGCACGCAGATTGCCCAGAGTGATCAACAGTACCAATGCCAACCAAATGTACATCCATACCTGCGACGGGAACAGACCGACCACGCGCTCGTAGTGCGCCAGGTCGCTGCCGGGTCCGACCCGGAAATCCTGCAAGATATACAGTACCGCTGCCAGGCCGAGGAACATCAGCACATCCTGCTCCCAGTTGGTTTTCCGCACGATGCCGAACAGCAGCAGCGCAAATCCAAACAGGATGGCTGTGCCGGCCAACGACTCGAACCACACGATACCGACCAACACCATGATGCCCGCCAACGTGAGCAATGTACTCTGGGTGAGGTGTTTATATCGCACGCCGATCCGAAACAACAGGTTGCCGAGTACGGCACTGCCAATGTAGCCGCCCATGAGGATGAAGCCTGGGCTGCCCCCCCGCGTGGCGGTATAACCACTGCCGTCGGGGTTAACCTGTAAGCCCTCCACTTCGCCACCGGTGAGGATGGCACCCAGGGCATGACCAAACTCGTGCAGAAAAGCCACCAACAGGGTAACCGGGTACAATATCAACTGCCCAAAGGAGCCACCCACGAACCTTAAAACCAAATAAATCAGCAGCATGGCCAGCAGCCGGAAATGCAGCGGATTGGTGCGGCTAATCATGGGTTGATCTTGAACAGTTCGACCTCAAACAGGAGGGTCGAGAAACCTTTGATGCCGGGGCGGCCTTTGTCGCCGTAAGCCAGGTTGTAGGGAATATAGAACCTGAACTTGTCGCCCTCGTGCATATACTGCAGGCCTTCTGTCCAGCCCGCGATGACCTGATTAAGGCCAAAAGAAGAGGTCTTGCCCCGGTCTACGCTGCTGTCGAACACCCGGCCGTCAGGAAAGGTGCCGTGGTAGTGCACCTCAACTTTGTCGGTCGCCTTGGGGCTGACGGTGCCGGTGCCGCGCTTGAGTACCTCGTACTGCAGGCCGCTGGCAGTAGTGGTCACTTCCTTGCGCTTTTTGTTTTCTTCCAGAAATTTTTGGTTGTCCGTTTTATAGCTGGCGGTCGCCTTCTGCTGGGACATTTTGCTGTAGTCGTTGAAGACTTGGTTGGATTGTTCCACCGTAAAGCGCAGGCTGTCACCGTTCAACGCGGCCTTCATCGCCGCTTGGAATATCTCGGGCTTGAAATCGGCGGCCAGCTGTTTTTGGGCACTGGCAGCCAGCACCATGCCATAGGCATAACTGGCACTATCGGCGGCAGTCTTTAGGTCCACCGTGGGGTTGAAGTCTGCCTTTTTCAGTTTGGAAGGGCTTTTTTGGGCAAAGAGGCCGAGCGAGACGAAGGCCAGTGTGGTAATAAGAAGTGTTTTTTTCACAATTAAGAAATTGAAAGTTTTTTGAATAACTCTTGTGTTTCAGTCAAAATTCTATGGTTTTCTGCCCTTGTTGGCGTCCCCGCCAACAGCAACGGCGGCGGAAATTTCAAAGCGTAACCACTCATTCCACCGCTTCTTGCTGGCGAGGACGCCATAGCCGTCAGGTTAACCCCACCCCTAACCCCCTCCCCCAAAAGAGAGGGGTTAGGGGTGGGGTTGCTACGGGCTGAAAACCAATGCTTTGACTCTCCGCTGTCGTTGGATAATTCCTTACCCTAATGGCTACGGCGAAGACGCAAACAAGGGCGAAAAGGCCGCATTTAAATTTGATGTTGAGGGTGTTGAAAATGTTGAAAATGTTGAGAAAACAGTGACAACTATAACCTTCTCAACACCCTCAACATGGATAATTATTTCTTCTTCCGCATTTCCGCATAGTACTGATAAAAATATGGGATGGTTTCGATGCCCTTATAATAGTTGAACAGTCCGTAGTGTTCGTTTGGTGAGTGAATATCATCGGAATCAAGGCCAAAACCCATCAGCACCGACTTGACGTTCAATACCTGGTCGAACATGGCCACAATAGGAATGCTGCCGCCACCGCGCTGGGGAAGTGCTTTTTTGCCAAAAGCGGTTTCCAACGCTTTCTCGGCGGCCCTGTATTCCACGGAATCGGTGGGGGTCACGACGGGGTAGCCGCTGTGGTGGGCCGTTACCTTTACCTTCACTGACTTGGGGGCCAGTCCTTCAAAGTGTTTCTGGAACAGCTTCTCGATCTTTTTAGGGTCCTGGTGGGGAACCAGCCGCATCGAGATTTTGGCGAATGCCTGGCCCGGCAGCACGGTCTTGGCACCTTCGCCGGTGTAGCCGCCCCAAATACCGTTCACGTCCAGAGTGGGGCGTATGCCGGTGCGTTCCACGGTCGTGTAGCCTTTTTCGCCCAGCAGTTCGGCCACGCCAAGGTCCTTCATGTAGGTTTTCTCATCGTAGGGCGCGCTGTTCATCATTTTTCGCTCTTTGCTGCTCACTTTCTCCACTTCATCGTAGAATCCTTCGACCGTCACCCGATGCTTGGCATCGTGCAGCGAAGCAATCATTTGACAGAGTATGTTGATAGGATTGGCAACTGCACCACCGTATACGCCGGAGTGCAGGTCTTTGTTGGGGCCGGTCACCGACACTTCCATGTACGATAGCCCGCGCAACCCCACGGTCAGGCTCGGCGTATCATTATCAATGATGCTGGTATCGGAAATCAGCACCACGTCGCAGGCCAGTTTTTTCTTGTTGGCGCGGCAAAAAGCCTCCAAATGCTTGGAACCGACTTCTTCTTCGCCTTCGATCATGAACTTTACGTTGCAAGGCAACGTATTATTTCTCAGCATCATCTCAAAGGCTTTAACGTGCATGAAAAATTGGCCCTTGTCGTCGCAGGAGCCGCGGGCGTAGATGGCCCCCTGCGGATGGGCCCTGGTCTTTTTCACCACTGGCTCGAAGGGCGGACTGTCCCAAAGGTTTAGCGGATCGGCGGGCTGCACGTCGTAGTGGCCGTATACGAGTACAGTGGGTGCCTTGGGGTCGGTCATCTTTTCGCCATACACAATGGGGTGGCCAGCCGTATCATGTACTTCCACGGCATCCAACCCGACGGCCCGCAGATGTTCGGCGGTGGCTTCGGCCATGCGGCGCACATCACCCGCGTATTTGGGGTCGGCACTCACTGAAGGAATGCGCAACAGGTCGAGGAGTTCGTCGAGGAAGCGCTGCTGATTGGCTTCGAGGTAGGGTTTAAGTGCCTTCATGTATCAGATATTAGTTGACTGGTTGGTTAAATAAGTGTTTGATTATTAATTTATTATAATAATTTGCAATTAGTTGGACAGCCATAGGGCGGCAAAATATTGGTAGTGAAAATAACCAATGTGCTCTTGGAGGTGCAGCGCACTGTAAAGTCTTGTTTAAAGTGTAGGTCCCGCCTTCCCTGAAGGGGCTTCGGTGGGTAAAGCGGGCAAATTTCTTCGTTTTTTCGCAACGGCCAAGCAATACCGAGAAAAATCACGGATTGGTGACAGAGCAGCAAAAGATATTTCGAGCCAAACGGCTTGTTCTAATCGCTTTATTTTTTCACAGGTCCCGAAAGTCAGCCTTTGGGCAGTATATTTCAGCCATAAAACTACTTATTGATGCGGGTAAGCCGACTTTTTTTTCCAGTATTGTTAATACTGCTGGCCAGAACGACCACTCTTTTTGGGCAACTAGATACTATCCATTGGCTGCCCCCCATGCACGCCCGCGAAGAATCGGGACCGCAGTTTCTATACCTGTCCACGCCGGAGCTTGATTCTTTTCCCGTCACAATTCGCAACGGATCGGGTGGCTTTATCGCCACTGTAGTGATTAGCAATGCCCAGCCCAAGCGTTTCGACCTGGGCAGCTCCCCTAACACGGTGACGCTGATGCCCAAACAATTGCTGCACCAAGCCGTATCCGACAAAGGCCTGGTCCTGGACGGCCCCAAAAAGTTCTACGCCTACTTTCGGGTGCATTCCGGTTCGAGCAACCATGCAGGCGACCTCACCTGCAAGGGACGTGCGGCACTGGGCAGGACTTTTCGCATTGGACACCTGGTGCAAAATGTGGACGAAAACGAGGTGCGCTCCAACTTTGTCGGAATACTGGCTACAGAGGACTCTACGGTGGTATTGCTATCGGACTTTGATACCAATACGGATTTCCGCATCAATGGAGTGGACACCCAACTGGTGGGCAACGTCACGCTCATGCTGCAAAAAGGCGAGTCGGCGGTTTTTTCCGAGTACATCAATTTAGAGCTCAGCGAACAACCGCCCAACGGCTTTATGGGGGCCTTGTTGCAGGCCAGCAAACCAGTGGCGGTCAACTGTGGCTCCTGGGTAGGTGCCCCCGTCGTATTCCAGGCGCACGATATTGGGATTGACCAGATTGCGCCGTTGGAACGAGTAGGCAAAGAGTACATATTGTGCAAGGGAAACGGCTCGGCAGCCCTGGAACTGCCCATCGTGATCGCACACACCGACGGAACAAAAATCTGGCTCAATGGCAATACGGCACCCACGATCACCCTCAACTCGGGACAATACCTCATCGTACCCACCGCTCAATATTCGTCCTTCGGCAATCTGTACATCCGTACTTCCGAACCGGTGTTCGTCTATCAGATGATCGGTGGCACCACTATTGGCAACGACGCGCTGCGGACGGCCGGGCTGATCTTTGTGCCGCCCATCAGCTGCGGCATTTCCAATACGGTGGACAATATTTTCCAGCCCAACCTGATCGGCAATATGCACTTCGAGGGCGGGTTGATGATCACCGCGATGAAGGACTCCTTGGTGACCGTGCGCATCGACGGAGCCGTAGTGTCCATCGGCAATGCGCAGCCAGTGACTGGCAACCCCGATTTTGTGACTTATCGCAAGCTGGATTTGTTCAAGCAGGCCAGTACGCCGAGGACGATCAGTGTGGTGGCGGAAGGGGCCGTGCAGGTGGCCATGTATGGGCGCAATGAACCCGCCAGCTTTGCGGCCTTTTATTCAGGCTTTAGCAAGAGCATCGTCCCCAAGGTCCAACTCAAGCACGTGGGCGACGGTATTTGCCCGGACACGCTGGTAGCCACTGGCCTTTTCGATGGCATCCAGTGGATTTTTGAGGATTCAATCTTGCAGTTTGGAGCCGACACTTTTCTAGTGGCCTATGCACCGGGCCAGTACATCGCTACTGGCTATTTGGGCGTATGCCGACAGACCGATTTTGCGGCGGACACGGCCACCCTACAGTTTGATACTCCTGCAGTACCTTACTCCTCGGAAGAACCCTCTTGTTTTGGCTTTTCCGATGGACAGATTGTGATTGGCAATTCATTTAGCGTCTTCTCCACGGCTTACCAATTCTCTATCGACAATGGGCAGCACTATTCTGCCGCGCCCCACTTCGACAACCTTCCGGCGGATCATTATAAGCTCATCGTGCGGGATTCGGTCGGTTGCTACAATAAACCGATCAGTTTGATTTTGGGGCAGCCCGACAGTTTTTTGGTGGACCTGACGATACGACGGGTACCAGAACACTTGCACGTCGGCGATAAAGTCGATCTGGTGGCTATTCCCGACCGCCCAATAGTGACCGCCCGCTGGCAGCCGGATAATAATAGTGGTTGTGAGGGCTGTTTGGACTATATCTTTCACCCAACTGGGAGTATCTGGGTGTCGGTCACGGTGTACGATATGTTGGGCTGCCCGGCCATTGACAGCCTGTTTTTGGCCGTAGAACCCAGTGTGTACGCCCCGAATGTGTTCCAGCCGACTTCGTCGAATGGCAATGACCGTTTTGCGCTGTTCAGCCGGGAGCCGTTGCCCATCCGGCGATTCGCGGTGTTTGATCGGTGGGGGGAACAAATGTTTGAAAGGCACGATATTTTTACCAATCAACTGGCCGACGGATGGGATGGAATGTCGCCCCGGGGAAAACTGGCCTTGCCTGGCGTGTATGTTTTCTTGGCAGAAGTAGAGGTGCTACCGGGGATAGTAGTGGTGGTGAAAGGGGACGTGACGTTGCTACGGTGACGACAGGGAGACAATTAGCGAATATTTGACAAACAAATTATTGATAATCAATAATTTGATAAAAGTTTATTAAACCCTCCTTAACCGCTATTTCGCCCTTTTTTGTTCACCATCAAATTTCATCTTTATGAAATTAAGCGCACTCTTACTGTTTGCAATGGGGTATGTCACGGCGATTGCCCAAAATGGCACTGGTATTTCCGTCACCGGCTCCACCTCTGTTTGCCCAAACGCTTTATACAGTTATCAGCTGCAAATTGTCGGCACAGACATTTGCTATGTTGACGTAACCAGTACTGGCGGCCACCGGGAAATATGTAACACCTCGCACGATTTCAGTAGTGGCGGCCACGCTACTTCGGATTTTGGCTATTTCCAATCCCCTACTTCTCCCTCTCCTTACCCGCAAGGCACCACCTTTACCTTTTGTATTCACTGGGTCTCCTCTTCTACCAAGAACCTGTGTTTTAATGCCTACGATTGCAATACCAATCTAGTGAGCAGTTTCTGCCTGAATATTGACACCTATTCTCCTTATTTGACTGTACAGGGAAATATGAATGTGTGCAATGGGCAATACGCCTATTTCACCGCCACCTCGGGCCTGAGCAACTATGCTTGGGGAGTAGTGCCCGACGCAAACGAGTATATTTATCCCGCTGGTAACAGTACAGTCAACATCGGCAACCTACAGAATAGCAGCTGGCACATGGTCAGTGTATCTGCGGTGGATTGCTGGGGCACCACCAATTATGCTTCCAGAAGCTTCTATACTGTACAGTGCCTGCGCAATCCGGGCGCACAGGCCGAAGCGAGAGATGGCACCACTAATGAATTACCAGAGACAGGGATTGTTGTTTACCCAAATCCAGTGGAAAAGGGCGAGAGGCTGATGGTGAATACCGAAACGGCAAGCACCGCGATCAAAGAATATCGACTTTATGGATTGGATGGCCGACTTCTGGAATTCAATACTGTTACGGATGCTTCCACGAGCCTGCAAATGCCAAATCTGCCCGGGGTCTATATCTTGGTTTTGCTGGATGAAACTAACCAGTTGTATCGTTACAAAGTAACCATTATTTAATTGGTAATTTAACTCACCATTACCAAGGCACAAATCCAAGAATCAATGGATTTGTGCCTTGGTATTATAGCCTGGATTCAATAATGGAACAATAACCGCTCCCCCATCCTACCCTCGTCAAACTGCCCCGCGTGCCAGGCCAGATGCCCGCTCACCACCGTGCTCAATACCTTGCCCCGAAACGTCTTGCCAGTAAATGGCGACCAACCGCACTGGTACAAAATATTATCGGGCTGGACCGTCCAGGCATAATCCACGTCCACGATGCTCAAGTCGGCCCAGCAGCCTTCGTCCAGGAAACCGCGATCTTGGACCCGAAACGCGATAGCCGGGGCGTGGCACATTTTTTCGACCATGCGTTCTAGTGTAATCTGACCCGCGTGGTACAGTTCGAGCATCAGGTTCAGCGAATGCTGGACCAGTGGCAAACCCGATGGGGCTTGCAAATAAGGCTGTGACTTCTCCGACCAAGTGTGGGGAGCATGATCGGTGGCCACCACGTCCAACCGATCATCCAGCAGGGCAGGCAGTAAAGCAGCACGGTGTTCGGGGCCTTTGATGGCCGGGTTACACTTGATCTGGTTGCCCAGCGTAGCATAGTCGTCGGCACTAAAGTGCAGGTAATGGACACAGACCTCCGCAGTGATCTTTTTGTCTTTCAACGGAATAGCATTGTCAAAAAGAGCCAACTCGTCGCGGGTGCTGATGTGCAGCACGTGCAGCCGGGTGCCATGCCGTTGGGCCAAACCGACTGCCAGCGACGACGACCGCAGACAGGCTTCCACATTGCGAATCAAGGGGTGATATGCCGCCGTCAGTTGATCGCCGTACTGCCCCATATAGTGGGCCAAATTGGCGCGGACGGTCGCCTCGTCCTCGCAGTGCGTGGCGATCAGCATGGGCGATTCGGCAAACAGCTGTTCCAATGCGGAGTGACTATCTACCAACATATTGCCCGTGCTGCTGCCCATGAACACCTTGATGCCACAGACCCGGCGCGGGTCGGTTTGCAGCACTTCCGCCAGATTGTCATTGGTAGCCCCCATAAAAAAGGAGTAGTTGGCCAGCGAGGTCCGCGCTGCAGTCTGGTATTTTTCTGCCAACCGTTGCTGCGTCACGCTCGGTGGGTTTACGTTGGGCATTTCCATGAACGAAGTGACCCCGCCCGCCACCGCAGCCCGGCTTTCGCTGGCGATGGTCGCTTTATGGGTCAGGCCCGGTTCCCGGAAATGCACTTGGTCGTCGATGATGCCGGGCAGCACGTAGCGGCCCTGGACATCCAGTTCGCGGTCGGCGGAGTCGCTGACGGTAGGGGCAATTTTGGCAATACGGCCGTCTCGAATGAGCAGGTCGGCGGTATGGATGTGGCCGCGATTGACGAGGCGGGCGTTGCGAAGAAGGAGGCTGGACATGGCGGAGGATGTAACAGGCGGAGTTTTTCCGCCGCCAAGATCAGGCGAATCTTAAATTTTTGTCGAAAAAAGGTAGATTCGGATGTTTTTTGTTAGAAAAAAAGGGAACTTCGTCCTGTAGTGCCATTTATTGTTCGCTATACGCTTACAACGAGCGGCAGTGCAAGGCGTAATGGCTGGCTGGTTGCATTGAGCAGGGGTGACAAAGCGGGTTTTCACGTAATAGCCGCTATAGGAGCGGTTGACAGTGAACCATAGATGTACACTAAATTAATTGTCAAACTATAAAAATGGAAATTCCGAAATTTCACGAGACGTTTTTTCCGATCTTGGAGGTATTAAGAGATGGGAAGACAATGCACTTTAGGGAACTTTATCAAATCATCAAAAAAAATTATTTTTCAGATTTGACCGATGAACAATTAAAAGAGCAGACTAAATCGGGTGACATTTTAATAGACAATAGAATAGGCTGGGGGAAAGCCTATTTGAAAAAAGGTGGATACATCGAGTATCCTCAAAGAGGTTACGTTAAAATAACGGAAAAAGGTAAAAATCAGAAACAAGACATAACTCTTAATGAATTAGTAGATAAAAGTACAGTTTTTGAATTTTATAAAGAGGAAAACGGGGACAAAAAATCCGTAAAAAAGCAAAAAGAAATTAAAACTACTTCATCACCTCAAGACTTAATTGATGAGGGTTTTACTAGAATAGAGCAATCTGTTAAATCAGATTTATTGAGCAAATTAAAGGGGCTTGACCCATATTTTTTCGAAAAGGTAGTTTTACGACTGCTTAAAAAAATGGGGTACGGAGAGTTTTTCGAGACCTCAAAATCAGGTGATGGCGGTATAGATGGAGTTATTAATGAAGATAAACTAGGTCTTGACAAAATCTACATTCAGGCCAAACGATTTACAGAAGGTAAGGTCAGGGAAAAAGATATTCGAAATTTTATTGGAGCCATGAGTGGTGACACGAATAAGGGCGTCTTTGTAACAACCTCCGAATTTGACAAGCCAGCACTGGAAAAAGCCAAAAATGCGCACCATAAAATCATATTAATTGACGGAAATAAATTGGTTAACCTTATGCATGAATTTAATGTTGGCATACAAGTCAAGACGATTTACGAGATAAAAGAAATAGACGAAGATTTTTTTGACGAACAATAGAAATACCGCGTACAACTCTGCATGACCTCACATGGCCGACTAAACGCGGCCACATAGCCCATGTCCACGTTGGGCGAAATAATATTACCAAACAGTATTCCTGCAACACCTAAACACAATAAATCGAAAAACAGGTTCACCACTATTCAAGACAATAAATAATGTCTCATATGACAAGTGAAATATTACAGCAAAAGGCATTTGAAATTGCCCAATTATTATTTAATTCCCAAGAATTGTATATTTCTAGGGGAGAATTTCGAAATCACTTTGAAGGAGAATTTGAAGAGTACGAAGACTTAGTTCGCGAAGCCCTTTGTTCAAATAGCAAAATCATCCCGAACAAACAGGGTCGCATCGGAGGAATAAAATTTCTAGATGAAAAGTATCGTCGTTCTTCCCTGTCACAAATAGAAAAAGTAGCACTTGGAAAAAAAGTTGATCAGTTATGGAAGGATCACCAGACACAAAAGGAACGCTTAAAACGCGAAAGGCCAGAACGGGAAGTGGAAAAATGTAGATGGTTATTCCATTCGTTTGGAAACACATAAATTCCATCTCTCTTTTAAACCTATCCTCACAACTTTTGAGGTAAAAGCAACTTTGCCCAAGGCAGACGGAATTGGTCAAGCAAAACATTACCTAGATTTTTCTCACCATGTTTATCTTGTATTCCGGTATCCTGACGGTGCCGAGGCTTTAAAAAAAGAAATTAAGAAACCTGGATCTGAATATAACGTACTTGATGGCGTAGGTATCTTTTTTACATCTGATGGCACTCAATTCGAGCGGCTATTTGAATCCGGCCCTTCTCGACAACCTTCAGAAAAAGCGGTAGACCAGCACTTAGAGCTTTTACTTTCGGAGGGTGATAAGGAAAAACTACTTGAACTAAAATATAAATATATAGTGGAAGAAGTCTTTATTCCATCAATTTCATAACTATCTCCGGAAGAAATATCGATAATGGCGAAATGGCAATAAGGTAACTTGCTGCGTGAGAAACCCATAAACAGTATAGCAAAAATTGACAAACCCCAATTTGTGTCGTATTTTTACTCCCAAATCGTAAAAAATGGCAAAAAAACTGGTTCGGTTCGATTGGGCAATGAAAAAAATGCTTCGCCACAAAGCCAACTTCGACATCCTTGAAGGGTTCTTGTCGGAGTTGTTGGGGGAAGAGGTGAAAATCAAGCAAATCCTCGATAGCGAAAGCAATAAGGAGACGGAAGACGACAAGCACAACCGGGTTGACATCTTGGTGGAAAACTCCAAGGATGAATTACTCATCGTCGAAGTGCAAAATAGCAACGAGTATGACTATTTTCACCGGATGCTGTACGGCACCTCCAAAGCCATCACTGAACATATCAAGGAAGGGCAACCTTACGCAGCGGTAAAAAAGGTCATTTCTATCACCATTGCCTATTTTGATTTGGGCCAGGGAGCAGATTACGTGTATCATGGCACGACGGTATTCAGGGGTTTACATAAAAACGATATATTGACCCTTGCTGATAAGCAAATAGAACTATATAAAAAGATGACCATCCACGAAATTTATCCTGAGTATTGGGTCATCAAGGTCGGAAAATTCCACAACCGGGTCAAGGACAAATTAGATGAGTGGATATATTTTTTCAAGAACGTAGAAATAAAGCGCGGTTCTACCGCCAAGGGATTAAAAGAAGTAAGTGAGCGATTGGATATGATGAAATTAAACGAAAAGGATGCAAAAGCATATGACAGATATTTAAAGAATCTCATGGATATTGCCAGCGGCCAACACACTAAAATGGCAGATGCACAGGAATTGATAAATAAGGGCAAAGAAGAGAGAGATATAGAGATCGTATTAAGGCTTCATAATAAAGGAAAAAACCCAGATGAAATAAGTGGTTTAACTGGTCTGCCAATAGACCGAGTGCATCAAATAATTGAAAATAAATCTAATAAACAAAAACTTACTAACGAATTGCCGATTTATGGTTGTTAATATAGAAACAAGGAAGAGCATTGCAGATGCGTTTTTGATGCACAAAATTAAATGGAACGGCAGGCTAAAAGAAGCCGATTTCTTAAATGGCTGTTTGATTTGAAAAGCCTTTGGTCAAATGACGAGAAATATACTCATGGCTACTTTGATATTCAGCAACATAGAGGGAATTTTATGGATTGGGAGGACGATTGGATATTCAATGATAATCGCCTAAATCTACTCCATTTACCTGATGAGATGTTTTTAAAATTTTTATGCGAGATAGGCTTTGTTGCATGAATACTAGTAAAAAATAGATTTCCCCTTTCCCGATTTAAGTCATGCGACTTTTACGGATTGTGGGGATGCGATCTGAATAAATCGGTTAAGTACTGGGCTTTGTTGCATGAATAGGTTTGTAGTTGGGTAGCTTGCGGGCGCACGGAAAAAAGAGCCGGTGAGCATAGATTTGAGTTGCGAAACAAAAAAACACGCCGCACCGACGCATGGCAAAGATAGATATCACTCCCGTGTCCGACAAGCCCAAAGACAAGTACCGGCTGAGCAACTGGCCGGCCTACAACGCAGGATTTAAGCAGCGCGACAGCCTGACGCTATGGATCAGCGAAGATGTTGCGGGCAGTTGGAATTACGACGGTGTGGTGGAGCGCGGTGGGCAGTTTAAATATTCGGACACCTGCA
>JAYUXG010000719.1:0-6259 GCA_043753125.1 Saprospirales bacterium
AAAAATTATCCCGCACTCCAAAACCTATACAATCTTGGCAAAATCGCTGCCTAAATCTTTACGAACCATTGAAAATCGATAATTGATTTCTTATAAGAACATGGCAACCTTCGATGGTAGTAGGCAGTTCCAACTCAATTGTTTTTGATGCGCCAAGTTATGTTTTAATCCGATCTTCTCATAACCCGCCGAAGGCAGGTGCTAAATAGTTGCTTGAAAGGAACGAAGACCGTTTCCCACATCGCTATCGAAAAGGAAAAATGGCTCACAATGTGCAAAGAAGCCCTCCAAATCGAAGAAATACTACTGCCTAAAAAACCGCCGCCCGAAGTGGGGCAAAAGAAAAAACGAGGACGTAAAGCAAGGGGCAAAGCACTCAGCCTGCTGGATCGCTTGGTCGAACACAGCAACGCGGTGCTGGCATTTGCCGAATTCGAAGCCGTCCCTTTCAGCAACAATCAGGCAGAGCGGGGGGGGGGAGGAAAGCCGCGCTCGGCCACCCAAAAAAACCGGGATTGCCAAAGCCTAACCTATATTTGCCCGGCACAACCACCGCCCAGTATGGAAACGCCCGCTTTTCTCCAGCATATTCGCGATCTCTTGGCCCGCGATGAGACCACTGAGGCCATACGGCAGCTCCGGCTGTTGCTACAGAACAGCCCCCGCCTGGATGAATTGCTGCAACAGTCCGCTCGGCACCAAGCCATTCTGCGGCAAATCAGGCTCGGCACGGTAAGCCATAAAGACGCCAACCTATCCAAAAACCAAATCCGCACGGCTTTGCTCGAACTGCTGCGCGACATTGAAACGCAGGAGGCGCAATCGCTTGATATTTAGCAAGAAATGGCACATAGTGTATCTATTGCCCAAAGCAAGAACGTAGCCAGCGGCCAGTTCTCGGCGGGTGACAACATTGACATTGGTGACAAAACGCAAATTCATCACCACTACGCCGACCGAAAAATCCCCCAACACCTTACGCCGCATCCCTTCCTCCCCGAAATCTTCCTGGGTCGGGAGGACGATCTACAGGCCATCCATCAAAAACTCTTTACTCCCGGCGGCCACCTGCTGCTGCTGGTCAATGGCGAGGGCGGGGTGGGCAAGACTTCCTTAGTCGCTAAATATTACTACCAATACGCCGACCAATACGCGCACCTGGCCTGGGTGCTGAGTGAGGACAGTATCACCAATGCCCTGTTGCTGTTGGCCGCTCCGCTGGGCCTAACCTTCGACGAACGCATGGGGGCCAACCAACGCCTCCCGTTTCTGCTCCAAGCCTTGGGCAATCTTCACAAGCCCTGCCTGCTCATCATTGACAACGCCAACGAAATAACCGACCTCGAAGCCAACCACCAGCGACTGCGCCAACTGCCCAATTTCCACCTGCTGCTCACCACCCGTATCACCCAGTTTGCGGCGGCGGAGACCCACCATATTGAAGGCTTACCGGAAGACAAGGCCCTCGAACTCTTCCAAAGACACTACCCACAGTTTCAGCCCCAGACCGAGGCGGCGATTTTTAAGGCCATCCGCACGGCCGTGGGTGGCAATACCCTCGTGGTGGAACTGCTGGCCAAAAACCTCGCCTTGCTCAATACCGGCCTCAAAACCCGCTACGCCCTGCCCAATCTGCTCACCGACCTGCAAAAGAAGGGGGTGCTGCAACTAACGCAGACCCAAAGCGTGGCCACCGACTACCAGGCCCACGGCACCATGCGCCGCGAAAAGCCCGAAGCCATCATTGCCGCTATGTACGATCTCGGCCAACTGCCCCGTGCAGCAGTGGCCTTGCTCTCGGTTTTTGCCGTTTTGCCCGCCGAAAGCATTGCCTTTGCCACACTGGAAAGGCTGCTGCCTGACCTTGAAAGTATTGATAATCAACTGCTTGCCTTGGCTCAAAAAGGTTGGATAGAGTATAACGAAGCCACTGCTGCTTTTAAATGTAGCCCGGTAATACAGGAAGTGGTGCGCTGGAAAAATACGGATTTGTTTAATGATTGCGGAGGTTTGTTAAACTCCCTTGTTAAGGAATTAGACCTTGAAGTAATCCATTTGGACAATTACCAACACTCCACCCAATTTGCCCGCTACGCCGAAACGGTCATTGGCATATGGAGCCGAAACGATTATGATCTGGGAAGACTTTGCCAAAATATTGGAAAATTTTATACTGATACCGGCGACTTGAGCAAGGCAATGGAGGCCTATCAAAAGATGGCTGATGTTTTCTCGGCCCTTTTTTTGGAAAATCCTGATGACCCGGATTTCAAAAACGGTCTGGCCATTGCTGAATGTTTGCTTGGGATTACACACAGTTTGCTGGGCAACTTGGCGCAGGCATTGACTTTTTTTGAACAATACAATCAGTTGGAAAAAAAGCTTTACACGGCTTATCCGCAGAATGTGTCGTTCAAAAACGGTTTGGCCATTTCGTATTAAAAATTAGGAGAATTTAATCGTGACCATTTCCAAGACAAAACCAAGGCCCGCGCACACTTCCAGCAGGCGGAAGTCTTTTGGATAGAACTGGTGCGCGATGCGCCACAATATGTGCAGTTTCAGGAGTTTTTGGGCATAGTGCGGCGAGACTTGGCGGATTTGGAGGGGTAACCGGCATTTCTTCCACGTCACGCTCGCCTCACAAAACACCCTACTTTTGTCCTTCTGACGGGACCCGTCCACCCTACGGCGTACTCTGCGAAGTGTTCTGTGAGGTGGACGGGTCCCGACAGGAAAACAAAAGTAGAGTACACCATAGCGTGAACGAATTTCGTCAGGATGACAAAAGCGGAGTATCCCGTAACGTGTTCCCTGATGTGGACGGATTCCTGCGGAATCACAAAAAAACTACCCATTCCCCCAAACTACCCACTTATCCGCCAGAAAATCTATTTTTGCACCCGACCCTGGCTTCGTGTACTTTTTACAAGTAGTACCTTGGCCAGCCTCTTCCTGTTTACCTTCGTCATTTCACACCTGCTCATGATTATCATTGCCGATTGCGGCTCCACTAAATGTGATTGGTTGCTCACCCGCGGCGGACGCGATCAGCAACTGGAAAACACCATCGGGTTCAGCCCGTTTTTCCACTCCACGGTGGAGATCACCGAGATATTGAAAACCCAACTGCTGCCCAAAGTGAAGGCGGAGGAGGTGACGCACATTTATTTCTACGGCACCGGTGTCCATGACGAACACCGCACCGAGATCGTGGCCGCTGCCCTGGGGGCGGTTTTTCCGAACGCCGAGGTGGAGGTGGAGCATGACTTATTGGCGGCTGCCCGGGCTACTTGTGGCCGCAGTGCCGGCATCGCCTGCATCTTGGGGACTGGCTCCAACAGCTGCTACTACGATGGCACCAAAATACTGGACAACGTACCCTCGCTGGGTTGGCTGTTGGGCGACGAAGGCAGCGGCACCCATTTGGGCAAGGCCCTGTTGCGTGCCAAGTTCTACCGCGAGCTGCCCGCCGATCTCAATCAAGCCTTCAATACGGCTTACCCGGAGGGGCAGGATGCCATCAAGGACAAAATCTATGAAAAGGGGGCTAACTCTTATTTGGCTACTTTTACCCGTTTTTTGGGTGACCATTTGCCGCATCCGTTCGTCCAACACCTGGTGGCGGGCTGCCTCAATCAATTTCTGGACCGCCACGTGGTGAAGTACAGCGGCCACCAGCACGTGCCGGTGCATTTTGTCGGCTCCATTGCCCACCACTTTCAGGAGGTACTGACCAAAAGCATGGACGAGCGCAAGCTAAAACTCGGCATGGTGGTGCGCAAACCCATTTACCCCTTGGCCGATTACCACGTGCATCCGCCGGCAGATCAATAGGCAAAATAGCAAGAGGCAAATGGAGCATAGCGACATCCCGATTTTTATCGGGAAGGCAACAGGCAAAAGGATCAACGCGACATCCCGATTTTTCATCGGGAAAGTAAATCTGCTCTTTACTTAGGTCAAATGAGCATTCAATCATTACAAAACGACTGACTCTGCCAACCTTTGGCAAGGCACAAAAAATATTATGGCAAAAGACATCAAACGCGTTGCCGTGTTCACTTCGGGGGGCGATGCACCGGGCATGAATGCCGCCGTACGGGCTATCGTGCGCAACGCTTTCCACAACGACCTGCACATCTACGGCATCATGCGCGGATACGAGGGCATGATCGATGGGGCCTTTAAACGTCTGGAAACCAACGAGGTGGGCAACATCATCCACCGGGGCGGCACCATCCTGAAGACGGCCCGCAGTCAACGGTTTATGACCCCGGAGGGCCGCAAACAGGCTTACGAAAATCTGGTGGACAACGATATCGACGCGCTCATCGCTATTGGCGGAAATGGCACCCTCGCCGGTGCTTCGCTGTTTACTAAAGAACACCCGGACATCCCGATCCTGGGTATTCCCGGTACCATCGATAATGACCTGTACGGCACGGACTTTACCATCGGTTTTGATACGGCGGTGAACACGGCGGTACAAGCGGTAGACAAGATACGCGACACGGCGGACTCGCACAACCGGCTCTTTTTCGTGGAGGTCATGGGCCGCAATTCCGGCTTTATCGCGCTGCACACCGCCATTGCCGGTGGGGCAGGTGGCGTACTGATTCCCGAAGAGGAAAGCTCGATAGACGATATTGTGAAAATGCTGAAGCGGGGGGCCAAGCGGGCCAAGCTCTTCAGCATCATCATCGTGGCCGAAGGCAACCACATGGGTACGGTCTATGACATTGCCAAGCAAGTCGAGGAAAAAATCACCATTTACGATGATATCAAAGTGACGGTGATCGGCCACCTACAGCGCGGTGGGTCCCCTTCCTCTTTCGACCGGGTGCTGGCCAGTGTACTTGGGTTCTCTTCGGTGGAGGGGCTGTTGGCTGGCAAGACCGGCATGATGGTCGGCATCAAAAACAACAATGTCTATTATACGCCTTTTGAGGAAGCCATTGCCAAATTCAAGCCTCTGAACAAGGATTTGTTGCGGATGGCGCATATTTTGGCGCAGTAATTGCGGATAAAGAGTGTTCCAATTTCAGGGTTGTTTTTGCTTGGATTCGGCTCAAAGCCCCATGCAAACACTACAGAATCAGTCTTTTACAAATCTTCCGGTCTAAATTTTATCAGTAGTTTGAAATACGATGTAATAAAGACCGGATGGCAAAGATATGGAATCGAAGTTTTCAAACGCCTTAAATATGGAGTGAGCGAGATCAGCGAACACACCGGAATACCGAAGGAGTACGGTCAGCCGAGAATTGAAGAGAAATAGTGTTGGTGGCAGGTACGATGCGGAACGGCCGGCAAAACTGGCCGGTGTTCGCCGTCAGCGCGGGGCCTACAAACTCAAAGGCGAGTTGCTGCGAAGCGTGGAGGCGAGCCTGGCGAGAAAAGATAGCCCCGAACAAATCGAAGGCAGGTTGAAGCAGGTATTTGTAAACGCAGTGCGCTGCAAGACCATCAATACTGTCTATGTGGAAAGTCGAAATGGCAAGTTCCGAAAAGATGATGCCAGGCTCATCCGACGAACACTTTACCACTCTAAAAAATCTGTTTTTCATGACGCACAGATCAATTTTACCGCACAGGTCATGAACCACACGCGCACGAACGACGCATTAAAAATTCTTATCAACCCCAAAGCAACCCTTTTTGAGCAAAAATATCAGCACCGAACCCCAGCAATGGCCCAAAATATTATTGATAAACCCCTGACTATCAAAGAACTGCTTTCAATACGCCCTCAATTAATTCCATGATTTAGTCGCGCAGCACCAATTCTTTTAATCTGCCACTATAAATCCAACTTCTGTTGCGTTTGAAACTTGAATCTGCGATTTGGGACTTTCCGGCCCCAGACAATCCTATCAAAAGATTTAGTTAGCCGAACTCAATCCGTTCTACCTCCCAGCCCAAGTAGCTGTTTTTAAAATAAAGCGAGTTTATAGTCATACGAAGGGTAAGAAAACGGGGCAAAATTACGTGTTTTTTGCCTCTATAAATACAAATTTATTGTGCGGTCAAAGGTCGATTTTTTAAACAAAAAGTTTTAAATAAAAATATAGATGCCCACCGTACTTTTACCGCATGGAATACCGCATACATCTCCTCGAAAAACAGCCCGAATTTGACACGCTGATGGACGGACTGGCCCAAACCGCGTGGCTCGGTTTCGATACCGAATTTGTGGGCGAAAAAACTTATGTCCCCGTGCTCTGCCTCATCCAGATCGTTGCTGAAGCCGATATTT
>JAYUXG010000720.1:0-2524 GCA_043753125.1 Saprospirales bacterium
TGTTCCAGGAAGCAATGCGGGCCGCCAGGCCACTCCCCAGCGAACGCCCGTACAGCACGATTTGATCTTCTTCGTAGTGGCCAGCCAGCCATTTGTACACTTGCTGCAAGTCGGAAAAGAGGATTTCTTCCGTGCGCCGACCCCGGCTTTTTCCAAAGCCCCGAAAGTCCAGAATCAGGAAATCGTAGCCTTTGCCCACAAAGTCCTTGGCAAACTTGCCCCAGCCCTTGATGCTCCGGGAATTGCCTTTGATGTAAAAAACAACGCCCTTGCTGTTGGGCACTCGAAAGTGCAGGGCGTTGACGGTGCCACCGTCTTCCATATCGAAATTGACCTCCTCGAACGGGAACGGGTACTTGTACATGAACCATTTGGGCAGCCGTTCGGGACGGAAAAAAAAATAATCCTGACCAAAGTAGAATATGGCACACAGCGCGGCATAAGCCGCGCCCACCCAACAAAGAATGTTCGCCCAAAGCGGCATGAGATGGTTGTTTGGGCGAAAAGTAATACGTATCGGCGGGTTCAGCCGCAAAAAAAATGTACCGGCGGGTTCAGCTGCCGACTTTATTCGGCGGCTGAACCCGCCGGTAGGGCCTATTGCACCTCCGCCCAGGCCGTGGCCAAGTCCGTCCGCCCGATCATGTTTTTCCTATGCCGCTTTGGGTCGGCCTGGATTTTTTTCAACAGGGCCAGTTGGCGGGACGACAACAACGCATCTGGCGAATCCCCTCGTCCCACCAGGCTATTGGCCCGGCAAGCCTGCAATGCGGTCATCGGCACGTAGCGGTAATCGGTTTTAGACAGGTAGTATTTGGGTTCGTTATCGGCCCGGAAACCTTCATTTTTTGGACAAGCCGTTACGCCTTTGGGCTGGGTCAGGGTGGCCAGCTCGGCTCGGCCCACCACTGCCGGATTAAAAACAACGCGCACTACCTCGTGTCCATCCTGAAAGCCGGGCGCGGTCTCCATGACGCCGGGAATGGTGCCAAAAGTGCCTTCCCCGTTCCAAAAGCAGGACATCGAGAAGGTGGCTGTCTCCAGGCCCGAGGCGCGGGCTTGCAACTCTTCGGCCAGCACTTCCAAGTACGGTGGCACGGCCTGGCCAGTCAGGTCCAATGCCCGTTGCAAGCCGTTGACCAAGGGCAGTGACGTTCTGAAATCAGGCATTCGCAGTACAACATCTTGATAATCAGCACGGACAATGCGTACCACAGGGTTGTTCCAGGCTGGCTCGTCAAAGGTTTTCAGGGCCTCTGCGTCCTTGCCGCCCTTGTTGTTGTAGATGCACACCGGCACAAAACAGGTCTCGATAGCCTCCACGATGAGCGGATGCGACAGGGTATTATTGCCAAAATGGGTGCAATTGGAGCAGCCCGGCACTTCTTGGAACAGCAGCAGAATGGGCTTGCCAGTTTTGGTGGCCTCCGCTTGGCCAGCCTGTAGGTCGCGCAGCCAACGCACTTGGCCAAGCTCCTCTGGTTGTGGATCGGGCAGGGTAGGCAGGGAAGCCGCAGTGGCAATGGGGGGAGAAGTAGGCATTTTTTTTACGGTGGAGAAAGAGGGCAATAAGTAAAAACCAGCGGCAAGTAGCGCGACGATGGAAAGCAGTTTGAGCGTCATTGTTTTTACAATTAAAAAAGGGCGAATTTTTTTTGGTCGTAAGAAGCGGGTTTTAAACAAGTCATAAAAATACAACGTCAAATCTATGCCCGGCCAAGGAGATTCCCCAGAGAAAAGCAGCATTTGTCTCTGTGCGGACGCGCGGCTGACCCGTTATAAATCCATGTTTTGCAGAACCACGCTGTATACCCGGTCAATAGATTGGCACAAATAGTACATAGAACTTCTTGCCGGTGCGCCAAAAAAAGTCTGTACCTTAGCTGCCCATAATTTCAACGTTCAACAAAACAATAAATATCACCCACCATGGGCAGAGGAGACGTAAAAACTAAGCGCGGCAAGATTACCCGCGGTTCGCATGGCAAAAGCCGTCCGAAACTGGAAAAACTTAAGACGGTGCTGAAAAAAGCGGCGGCGGCGGCCAAAGCCTAAATTTGTCCGTGCATAGTGCCCGGTAGGTACCAGGCCATTAGTCGTTAGGAGAGCCTTGTTTCACGCTTCGTGCGTTGAACAAGGCTTTCTGGCTGCTCAACCAATCAACTCTTATCAACCTTCCGTCCTTCCATGTCCAGACTGGCTTTTTGGCTTGGTGCTGCCCTCATCGTGGGGTCTTCCTTCTTCTACTATCCGAAGTGGCAACAGCCGGATACGGAGGCCACTATTGCTTGGGATGTGTCGGGCTACTACCTTTACTTGCCGGCCGTTTTTATCTACCATGATTTGCGGCAGGTCCAGTTTTTCGACAGTACCTCGCAGAAGTACAAAATGGGGCCGGGCATGGGCCAGGTTGCCAAGCACGAGGCGTCGGGCAATTACGTGATGAAATACGCCAGCGGGCAGGCACTACAGTATTTGCCGTGGTTCACGGCGGCGCACTTGCTGGCCAAACCCTTAGGCTACC
>JAYUXG010000721.1:0-6253 GCA_043753125.1 Saprospirales bacterium
AGAATTGGCAACTTCTAAAATGTTGTTTCCATGGCTTTTCATTTGCCGCTTCAACTTTTCCTATTTAATGAAATTGAAAAATATTTTCAAACAAATAGTTTTTTATAACAAACTAATTGTTTTATATTTGCTAAAATTTCCTTGCCATATGGCTAAAGCAAGAAGAAATAATATTGTTTTTGTACCCATAGCAGCCCGTGCGGGCTTTATATCAAGCTGTATGGATGCAAAATATATGAAAAAATTAAGACGTTTTTCGATACCTTCATATGATAACTATGAAATTCTCTTTGCCTTTGAAATCGTAGGGGATAGTATGATACCAAAATTAAGAGCAGGGGATTTGGCAATTTGCGAAGAATCTAGTGATGTCTGCCCCGTGCGTGAAGGGCAGATTCATGTTGTTATAACTCGGGAAGGTATAGTTGCCAAACGTATTTCAAGAATCTACGGGGCTAATGGCTCATTAGCGAAATTTAAGCTGGAATCAGATAATTCAATAGATTATTATCCCCTTATAATTGATAAAGAAGAAATTTTAAAGATATACGTCGTGAGGGGGATCGATACACGCCATGCTTGTAGTGAGATTTAAATTTGCAGGAAAGTGCAGAGAAAATGCCGTAAACTGGTTTAAAAAGTTAGTGTGTGGCATAGTTGAAGAGAGGGCCGTGAAGAGCCATATAGCGGTTCTCCCCGCCAATACCTCAACTGTGAAACAGCCAGGGGTGCATTTCCGGGTATTCACTGCGCCAGAGATACTTCACAATGCTCACCACGTTCGCGCAAAGTAACGCGCAGGCGGTTCATCAGAAAAACCGGCTTGCTGCAAATGCTCCGCAATCTGCTGAATATGTCTGGCCATAAAGCGGCCCTCTTTTTGGCTGCCGGACAGGTAAAAGCGACTTTTATAGTCTTCGTGTCGTTTTGTTAAAAAGTACCTAGGTTTTCCAGGTCGTCCAAATCCTTGGGGCGACCTGCCGCTTTTTTTGCTTGCAGTAGGTCATCCAGTCGCAAGGCCCGTACGCGCAGATCCGAAGCAATCTCAAACCATTCCGCAAGCGCAAAAGCTGGCTCAAATTCAAGCCCTTTGACCATCGTCAAGATATCGATAGAGACCGGGGAACGACCGAAAGTAAATACGTCGTAGTGTTGCGTCGCCAAAAATTTGTCTGCGGTCATATCAAAAACAGGTAAGCCGAATCGAGCAAACGCATTGGTTAACCGCTGGTAATTCTCCAAGGAGGGTTCGACCCAAATATCAAGGTCGCCTGTGGTGCGGGCGTATCCGTGCAGGATGACCGAGTAGCCGCCGACCAATACATATCGCACGCCCGCTATGTGTAACGAGCGGATAAAATCTTGAAAATCTTCATTAAAGATATTCTGTCTCATTCGGGTTGTTTTCGGACCGAAAAGCAAGTCCGGTCCAAGTGATGTTGCCCGTGGTGGGGAAGATTGTATGCTGCGCAAATCAGGTACCAAGCAGCTGCCAATCGTTCTGCCGCCGGTCGGCTTAGCCACCAAGTGCGTTGCTGTGCTGCCTCCGCGTAGGTTTGGATGCGGAAGGTGGTGCGGTCTAGGCGGAAGGAATTGGAGGGCATATGATTGAAGTTGCTGTATATTTTTATGCAGGTGTCAGTGGACAAAAATAGTAATTTTATGTCGACTTGTACCAAGAAGTTGCAGGATGTCCGGCGGCGGTTGCAGCCTTACAAATCCACCAACACTTCATAGGAATAAGTCCACTTGCGCTCCTCGCCCGCCTTCAGTTCCAGTTCCCATTCAATTTCATAAGTAGAATTGACCCGCAGGGTGGCCTGTTCCTGGGTCAGCGTCCATTGCTGCTCGCTGGATAGTGGCTTGCCTTCCAGAGAGCAGCGGATTTTGATTTTCACAGGTTCGCTCCTGTAATTGACTACCACGGCTTGGCCGTCTACGGTGATTAGGTCGTAAGAGCGGTTGAAGTAACGGGTGACGTCCTCTTTGCGGTCTTTTACGCCCTCCGCGTGGGTGACCCTGATTTCCGGCGACTGGGCGATGCGCACTTTGCAAAGGGCCCCTGTTGGCGTATAAGGCAACAAATCCTGGCTTACCGGCTGGAGGTCAGCACCGGTCTGAGAAAGGATGTTGACTACGCCCGTGGTCCACGGCTGGGGACTGGTGTTTTTGAATTCTATAAAATGGATGACCGGGTAATTGTCATCGTCCTTGTTGCGCTCTTGTTGGCTCAGAAATTTCCCTGGGGTGGTTGTGGCAATGACACATTCGTAAAAATGGGCCGGCACCACCTCTGTTTCAAAAATCGGGTACTGAAAGCGGCTGTGCTTGGGGAAATTGCCGGGCCGCACCGTATAAAAATAGAAGTCCTCGGCCTGCGCGCCTTCTACCGCCGCCGGCTCGTCAGCTATCTCCCGACTACCCATGTTGCCAGCATAAGATTGCGACTGCAAATAGCTGTTGGACATAGGGCCTGCGCCGATCGTATACCTTTCCTGACTGCGCACCATGTAGTTGTCGAAATCCACCATCAATGATTTTTGACGGGCCAGGGCGAAGTTGGGCACACCCACGGCCAGGCGCAATTCCGCATCGCCCAGGTCTTCCGCATCGTTGGCGATCTCGGCACGCAGGGCGAGGTGGCCCTTGGTCTTACCGGTCAAGTCAAGGCGATAGACGGGCGACCAGCCAAGGCTATCGACCAGGTAGAGCAGCGAAAGGTCTTGTTCCCGTTTGGCGTTTTTTTGAAAATTTAAATCCAGCCGTTGGGAGGCTACTTTCGTGGCGTAGTGCAGGGTGGGCGACTCTTTGAATTCCAGGCGTTCCAGCTGGGTAGATTGGAGTACCAGGTACCAGCCATCGATCGTGCGGAACAAGAAGGGTCCATGCCGCTGTCGATAATCGTCCGTAAAAGTCAGGTCCCGTTCAAACCAGCCTTCTATGGCCTGGTGTGGATTTGTAGAAGCATCATCGACGTAGATCAGCACCCGTTTTTCCTTGTTCCCCCGCAGTATGTCGGCCAAGTTTACCCTGATGGTCAGCGTAGCACTCATCGTCTCCACCGAGTCGCGGACACTGAACACCGACACCAGCGCGCCCGACGCCGCACTCGCCCAGAACGTGCCGAATAGGGCTTCCGGCAGCGCACGGGTCGTGTAACGGTCGCTTTGGAGCGCAACCGGGCCGCTCTTTTGAAGCAAGGCGCGGCCGTTTTTGAAGATGGTGGCGGTGCGGGTGGGGAGGGGGGATTGGGCGGAGAGGGTGGTGGCTAGGAGGAGGAAGGTAGGTAGGAGGTGTTTCATGTTTCGGGTGTTGGGTGGCGATGAGAGTGGATAAAATTCTGGAAAGCCTCGTTAAAAATATTTTGTCTTATTCCAATTGCTTTCGGGCAACAAAAACAGTTCGATCCAAGCGGTGCTGCTCGTGGTGGGGGAGATTATATGCTGTGCAAACCAGGTACCAAGCGGCTGATAAACGATCTGCTGGCGGTCGGCTTAACCAGTAGGTGCGTTGGTGGGCTGCCTCGGCGTAGGTTTGGATGCGAAAGGTGGTGCGGTCTAGGCGAAAGGAGTTGGAGGACGCAGGGGTAGGTGGTTGCATCTTATTGAGTGGGTTTTCTAAGGGGCTTGAATGGATAAAAATAGTGAGTTTTTGAGAGGAAATATACCTGATTGGAAAAGCACTATACCACTTCTAAGTTGTCACGCCTAATCTTGGCACTCAAATCAAACAGCACATGAAAAATCTCTGCGGTATTGCCATTGATAGTAGTATGTTCAGAGCGGTATGAAAAGTTAAAACCTGAACGAGCTGGGAAAGCAGTGAGTGGCTCGATAAATCTGGCGATATTATTTTTTTGACCAATTTGGTTGATGGCTTCTACACAGATGGGAATACTTGTGGCATTGACAACATAACCTAGCATCGCCGAAGTCTTATGGATGTATTTCCAAGTGTACTTCTCCTCTACGAATCGGCAAATACCTTTATTTACGTACTCTGAGTTAAGGTGCCTTCCTCCATCAAGTCGCTTGCATTCAATAATATAATCCGCTTTGGTAGTGTCAAAAGCACCTACTCGATGAGTCACGATCACCCGGATATCCGAGTAGCCAATTTGAAGGTATTGTTGGTTGTAAGCCGCAGGTTCTGGGATAAATCGGTAGTTTTTCAGATCAAGTACAGTCTGCATACTATCCTCTTCCAAGAAATTTTCTACCAGCCGTGCGGTAATAACATCTTCGTTATTTTCGAGCGTTGGGTAAGTACTTATCAACATCATTTCAAAGGATTGGATAATACCGTTGAGAATACTTAGCATAGGACTTTGATAGGTGCTTTTATCAAAAACCCCTACGTTGTGGTAGCCGGTAAAAGTCGTATCAATATTGTCAGATGATGAGTCTTCCATAAAGTCAATGACGTTCGATGGCTTCACCAAACTCGTAAGCATCCAAGTAGGCGACAGCTTTGTGCCAGCACTTGCGCTCATTCGGTTTAATGACATAAAAGGCATTCCGTTCAAAACCGCGCACGTCTTTCTGGGCAAACAACTCGTCAGTAACCTGCTCGAAACTTTGGCGGAAAAACAGGTCAAAAATGGATTGGAATGTCTGGTCTCTCTTGAAAACCACAGGCTCATGTACAGGCTCATCAGAGTTGTAAATGCGAACAGCGATGCAGTAATGTGAGTGGTAAATCTCCGCGCCGAGGTGATTGGTGAAGCGGGGTTTAAAATAGTCGAGAAAGACTTGGGCGTACTCGGCGAGCAATGGATGATTAAGTTCTACTTTTTTATGCGCCGGGCTGTCTTCTTCTTTTCTAAAAATGGAGATGGAAACATCCTGCGCGTATTGGAGCAGAGCCTTCTCTTCTTCGGAAAGTGCAAATGCTTTAACTACTTCTGCGTCTAATGCCTCTGTCAGGCGGTACTCTTCTGATCCTAAACTCAATCTTTCGGCTCGCGGCAAATCGCCTTTTTCAAATATCTTTTGCTTGGTTTTTTCAATCTGCTCTACCAAATGAGAGACCTCAGAGGACTCTATGAAAGGGAAACCAAATGTTTCCTCATCGTGTGCCTCCTCCCTCTCCACGGCTGCCGAACTGCCCTTCACCAACATATAGTAAGCAAATAAGCCAGAATTTAAGAGTCCAGCGAAATTTCGGAGCATTACAGCACCATTATCGGTTGTTGCTTTGACTGCCTTGACTGAGCTAGTAAAGACTAATTTTTTGTAGCTGACAGCAGCGTATGAGCGTAAATCACCCGCAATACCACCTGTAACTATTAGAGTGATAGGTGAGAAAACTTCTTTGGACGGCAGATGGCTTACTTCATGTAGCTGCCAAGGTTTATGTTCAGGGCTAATAAAAAACTGACGTAATTCTTTCTTTTGAGTGTCCAGAAAGTCCCAGCCTACAAGTTCAGAAGTATTTATCTTCTCTCTTTTATACTTATCTTCTCGTTTTAACCCTTGCTTCGGCTGTAAAAAGTCTTCTTTCCTATTATTAATTTCTTCCCCAATGGTAGGATACTTGGATAATCTTTTGAGAAAATGAAAGTCCAGAATGTTCCCATACACCAGCAATTTGAACAACCAATCATACTCCAAGAACTGGCCTTGCGACACAGTTTTTCGGTCGTATTTTTCAAAAACAAAGCGTTTAAAAAGGCGAAAAAAAATGTTAGGCTTGAGGGTATTATGCCGCACAGGGTTCTTGTTCGTGTCCGCGCCGCTCGACCAACGATAGAATAGCACACTTGCTGGAGCAATGGCTTTGGAGGTGGATTTGCCGGAGGATGTCTTGTCAAAAACCTGATGCCCCACCGGGGAAAGTTCCAGTACTTCGTCCAAGAAAAAATGATTTAGGAAATAAGTCCTGAAATGCTTTGCTTGCAGGTTGTATAGCACCTTGCTCGTCACTACCAGCGCGATGCGTGTACGGGCTGTGGGCGCAAAATCGCTCACGCGCAACATGAAGGCCTGAGCAGCTTCTTTGTTGCTGGCACCGATGACCGTCTTCTCTCTTTTCTCCCGCTTCTTGCAGTAGGTGGCGTATACTTTTTTCCCTTCCGTTTTGCCCCATGGAGGATTTCCGATGATGAAGTCGAAGGAGAGCGTTTTTAGTTTTTCGCTAAACGCATGGTCCTCATTAAAGAAGTCAGCCTTGAAAAAATTTCTGTCCCGTAGTTCCGGAAACTTGAATGTCTCGATGTCCGCCGGTGTCTGATAGTCGAGCAACGTAATGTAAA
>JAYUXG010000722.1:0-2509 GCA_043753125.1 Saprospirales bacterium
GCCGTGGTGGTGAGCTGGACGGGTATATCGGAAAGGTCGTGGCGGGCGGTGGTGGGATCAAGCCACTCATCTTCGTTCCAAAGTTCATTGCTGTTGATCGTGCTGTCCGAGAAGGTCAGTGCCGTGGCCGGGCAATGGCTAAAAACGGGATCCTGATAGTCCACAAACCGGATAATCTGTTTGTATAAATAACCATTGGAATTGGCCGACCAAAAGGACCTGAAATTGGTGGCGGTAGTACTGGTGGGCGATATTTTGGTCAAAGTGGGTGCCCAAGCCCCGGTCGTGCCGTTGGCCGACACGGTAGGGCCCCGTAGGTTGGCTGAACTATCTGCGGAGGTGGTGGGTTCGGGATTAGGCACCACGGTAAGCGGTTGCAGCGAATCGTATTGGCAACGGTTGACGATGGTCCAGGTCCGTTCGATTTTAAAGCAAGCACCGGGTATGGAGTTGATAACTTGATCGGTAAACGTCATTTGCATCCGTTCACAGGCCAGGCCAAACAACTGGGGCTTGCCAAAAGAACTGGCAATGGTGCAGGCCGTCACTAAAGTGTCGTTGGGAAAACGCACAAAATAATGCTGCCGGGTATTCACCGTAATGCGTTGGGTACATTCACTGGTGTTGCCGTCCACACTCGTCACGCGGAAGGTACGGACGATTTGGCCGCGGCGGCAGCTGGTATCGAATTGGGCATAATTGACCAAAACGTGCAGCGAATCGGCCGCACAAGAGCGGGTCAGCAGCTGGCCATAACTATTCAAGGTCGCATCAAAGGTATCGCATTGCACCACGACATCCGGGGGTGCTGTACATAGTGGTGGGTGCGGGTCGGTCACGCGCACGCGCACCACGCATTCGCCGACATAGGCACTGTCGAATCCCAGGCTTACCACCCCCGCTGGCGGCGGCACGTCGTATACGCGCAAGCGAAGGGTGACGGTGTCGCCAAGATCGGCACAACACAAGGAGGCAGCATCATAGAATTTATTGTTGGGCTGGCAGACGTTGGGCAGCTGACGCCGCACCTTGAAATACACGGGGTTGCACTCGTCGTTGGAGCCATCGTCCAGACTGTCCGCTGCCAGTTCAAAATGGCCGGCAGTTGACAACTGTACGGTTACCAGTGGCCGACAGAACGCCGTGGGTGGTATGGTGTCAGCGACGATCACCGTAAAGGAACAAGTGGTGGAGTTGCCGCAAAGGTCTGTGGCGGCGTACTGAATCACCGTGGTGCCGGTCGGGAAATCCAGTGAATCCAACCCACCGAGCGTGTCGCGCAGTGTCGGGTCGTTGCCGGGCCAGTTGCTCAATTTGCCGATTACCTGACCACCTTCCGTGGCTGGCCATTCGGCGGTAAAGGTGGCAATGCTTGAACAGCCGTCAGTAATGACCGCGTTGGGCAGTTTTACCTGGCCCTGGCAACCGAGTTGGCTTACCCGGAGTTTAGTGGTGGGCGGACAGGCAATAGTCGGTGCGCCAATATCCCGGATTTGCAGATTTTGCACGCCACGTAATGGGTTGGTGGCCGATAGGGGCCGACAGATGTCACGTACCTTCCAAGTACGTTTCATCAGACGAGTTCCCCCGCACTGGGGTACCAGCGTATCGAAATATAGTACTTCGTTGCCGCAGGCGGCATTGGGGAACAAAGGAAAACGCACCCCGGCGACCGCAATATAGGGCACGCCATTTTGCAATGGTGTCAGGTTGGGAGCCATGCAGCCAAGCGTTGCACTGGCTGGAAAGTGCACATCGCCCAGCGAGCGCGTGCGGTTAATTTTTTGCACACAGGTGCGTTGGTTATTGCTGGCGTCTCTGGCGGTCCAGATGCGGGTAATAGTGCTGGTCACAGCGGAGACGGTATCGCAGGGTAAGTTAGCGATCACGTCAGTATAGCTCAACGCTAGGTCTGTGCCGCAGTTGTCCGTGTAGGACGGTTGGCTCGCGCTGATGCTTAGGGAATCGTTCAAATAGTCGGGCGCGAGATTGAGCACCACACAGGGAACGGTAACATCCTGGCAGGTGATGGTTGGGGGCACGGTGTCCTTTATTTCACCCAGGCCAAAACAACGGTTGCCCGTGCTTGGGGCCGTCACCCGGAATTGGTAGCTCTTGTTTTGATCGGACATACCCAAGTTCGCTGGCAGCCACGGGCCATTGCCAAACGGAAAAGTCTTGTCCACTTCCACGATGAAATTGGCGGAACAACCATTTGCGCCTGGCATCAGTATATCGGTCGGCAACACCGAATGGGAACAATTGCCATTCAATTTTATAATGGATAATTCTTTGCAAACCAATAAACTGTAGAAGTTTCGCACTACAATGGTAAACGAGCAGCTCGCGGTGTTGTTGGCTGCATCCCTGGCGACGAAAGTGTTGACTGTACTTCCAATGGAAAAAATAGCACCCGATGGCAAGCCAGTGGTTTGTTGGATGGTAAAAATCGGCAGGTTATCCGTAGCCGTCACCGCCCCGTATTGTACTACCTGGCCACATTGGCCAG
>JAYUXG010000723.1:0-2505 GCA_043753125.1 Saprospirales bacterium
TTCTCAGAGGGTCATTCTGGTCTGCGGAATAATTTTTGGTTTATTACCCTTTAGAGATAGAGTATTGCTATTATTCCCTCAATGAAAACGACCGTTTCCCCTGAATAAAGGGATGTCTACACATTATCCTAAGATTGTATACATTGAATGGGAGTTTTTGTACTTACCCTACTCCATTCTTAAAATCACCTTGATCATTTAAACTACCTCTTTTATGCGCTACTTCGTGCAAGTTTTTACTCCTCTTCGCTTCATTATTCTATTTTCCTTTTTTATCAATATCAGCTTGATAGATGGGCAAGTATTTTGCCATCTGCCAAACGGCGATGTTGCACCTATATATTTTAATGTTGCATTGGTGATGAATCAGAGCTACTTAGATGATTTTCCAACCTATGCAGCAGCACGCGAGTTTGCTGAAACTAAAACCGAAGCCGCTATTCAGGTACTGCAAACCGTGATTACCAATAATCAATATAATCTACAGATCAAACTTTTCTTTGTATCAACTTGGATACCAGCTCCCCAAATTAATATGGGGAATGAAGCATACATCCAAGCTGTAAAAACACAATTCGACGCTGCATTTCCTTGCTTCCATGCGGATGGGCTGGTCATTTTGCGAAAAGGTAGTGGGCATGGTTCTGGGTCTAATGGATTGGGAGGAATCTTATTGGGCAATGAATTTATGCAAAACTCACTTAGGGCGGCCCACGAATTTGGCCATCTGATTGGGTTGGATCATTGTTGTAGTACGTGTACTGACTGTCCCCCTTCCATCATGTGTTTTGCCAACATACAGACTTATTTTACGACATCCTGCGAAATTCATGCAATGAATCATTCGGTTATAAGTGCCGAGAGCTGTCCTAAGCTGTTAGACGTGCAAAATTCCTTGCCAGACGACTTTACCTGCCCCATCATCATCGTACCCACCGTCTCGATCATATCCGACCAGCCCTACCTGCTGGAGGCCTCCAAAGGCTGCACCCCCGACCGTAGCCTGTCCATGTACACCGTAAGCCTTAATGGTGGTCCCGCTGGGATCAGCAACGCCAAGTTGGAAGTGTGGTACCAAAACCAAGTGTATTAAGTGAATTTAGCTACTATGGGGCTGGATTTCAACCATGATGCCTTGGTCTCTGGCAACAATTTCTATAACGCGCTGGGCATCTGGCAAAATGGCAGTCCACAGACTTTTAGTCTCGCCCCCTTTGAAAATAGGACCTTCTATTTCAAAATCCTCTACCAGCCGAGCGGCATCGCCCAACCTACTAACCTGCAAGCGCAAGTGCAAGCCAGGCTTACTTATGGGAGCAGTGGCCTGGTGACGAGGATATACACACCGAAGGTTTTCAAGACTGTGGCTGGAACGATAAATGACCATATCGGGGACTTTCAAACGCCCGCTTTTGTAAACGGCCCGGTTACCCTCACCGGCAATCCGAACCCGAACACGTCGATAATCGCTCCCTTGGTGTTGGTGTCCAGCGGAGGTTCCATTAAGATTAATAACGATACGTATGTCACCATTGGGGGTGCTGTACCTGGTATAGCCACCAGCATAGAGGGTTGCACCACCATGTGGAAAGGCTTTACCATGGGCAGTGGATCTTCCATAACCATGGACAATGCAACTATTAAAGATGCCCAAAAAGCCATCGAAGCACGGCCTGGCACAGTATTGCGGGTAACCAATTCTCGTTTCCATAACAATAACTATGGCATATTTACGGAGACTGATCAGGCTACCGGATACAACCTCACCCTGACCGCGGCAATGAATATGGCACCTTACCCAGCGGTCTGCGGGCGGCCTACTCCAACCAATCGCCGCTACCTGATGGGGATCAAGGTTTTACGGGCATCTATGCCAACGGGGCCAAGATCGATATAGTGGCCAACCCCAATACCAGCAACTCGAACTTCTTCTTCCACCTCAAATATGGCATCCTTGGCGACAACAGCATCGTGACGGTGAAGGATGCCGAATTTATGGATATTGCCGTTGTCCCCAAAGGCAGTGGTTATACGCAAGGCCCCAGTCTTACCGGACGCGCCATCTATGGCCAAAATGGTACGGTGATCGTGAATGGTACCGATTTCGATAACCCGCACGTTCGTTTCGACAACTGCGCAGTAGGCGTGGAAACTGAGAACTGCTTATTGAATACCTATTTCACCAAGATGGATCGGATGCGCACGGGCGTATCTGTGCTGAGCGCGACCAATCGCAGCACCAACATCACTTCCAACACCATCCAGGCCGAAGCCTATGGTATCAAGGTCGATAACGTGACGGGCCTGCCCATCTCGATTGGCTTTAATGTGCTGCGGATCAACAACATGATTGTCAGCGACCCGCCCCTCCGGGGTGGGGTGGGCATCGACCTGGCCAACTCCAGCACGAGCAACCCGTATCAGATGTTAAATGCGTACAGCAATAATATCTCGGTGATAGATGGCATAGCGGACATACGGCTGCGCAACAACACCAACGTATGG
>JAYUXG010000724.1:0-2501 GCA_043753125.1 Saprospirales bacterium
CCTGCCCAAAAGATCGAGTGGGAGATGAGCACTACTCTTTCCTGTACTGACTGCGCCAATCCCGTGGCCACGCCACTCACCACGACTACTTATCAAGTGATGACGCCCGATGCCGACTGCCCCAGTGGAGAGAGTATCACGGTGGAAGTACTCGCCACGCCCACGCTGATCTTGCCAAGCAATCCAAGCCTGTGCGCTGGCAGCAGCGTTTTACTGAACAGTGGTCCTGCAGAACCCGGCACTACCTATACCTGGACCTCGGTGCCGGTTGGCTTTACCTCGTCTTTGGCCAACCCCACCGTAACACCCACGGCGACCACAACCTACAAGGTAGTGGCTCAGGGTCCGCAGTGTAGCAGCACGGCCGAGGTGGTGGTGACGGTAGCCAGTGCCACGCTGGAAGCCGGACCCAACCAGACTGTTTGTTCGGGGCAACCTACAACCCTGACGGCGATGGTAACCGGCACCACCGGCACCCTTATCTGGCAGCCCGGCGGCCAAAACGGTAATAGCATCCAAATCACCCCGCCCGCAGGTGTCACTACTTATACTGTCCAATTAGTGTATGGCAATAACTGCCTGCTCACCGACTCCCTGCAAGTGACGGCGGCCCCGACCCCAATGGTCTCCAATATCCGGGGGCTACCGCTGCCCGCCGACAGCCTTTGCCTGGGTACGCCCATTACGCTGAAAGTGACCAAGACACCCTCGACGGCGGTGCTGGTGTGGACTCAAAACGGCGAGTCGATCCCGAATGCTACGGGCGATTCCGTGCGGGTGGTCTCCAACAGCGAAACTGTCACTTTCCAGGTAACGGCTACGCTGGGCAGTTGTACCAACGTATCGGACCCGCTGGAATATCATTTCATGCGCTGTTTTGATATGCCAAATGCCTTTACCCCTAACGGCGACGACGTCAACGGTACTTTTGGGCCGGTGTTCTATGGCGGCAATGCCGAGGTTGTCTCGTTTATGATCTACAATCGCTGGGGCCAAAAGGTATTTGAGTCCAGCGGCGACCGGGCGAAGTGGGATGGGCGCACGGACAGCAAGGAAGCACCGAGCGACGTGTACGCCTACGTGATCCAAGTGCGCTACGCCGGTGGGGAGACGGAAACCCGGAAAGGGGACGTGATGCTGCTGCGGTAGCGGGGGGACAGGGCAGACGCATTAAAATTGCTGGTTCATATCCTAATTTCCCACAAAAAAAGTACTAATCGTGTGTCATTCAGAGCCGCAAGGCGTGGAATCTGAGGCCGAAGGCCGAGGATTTTATCATACAATCTTCGGGCTACGCCCTCGGATTCCACGCTACGCGGCTGCTAATGAACCGGCATGAAGCGTACACCGTAGCAACAATGGGAACACGGATCAAACGGATGGAAACGGATTTTTAGATGCCCTCCCCTCAAAAAGAAAAAAAATCCGTTTTCATCCGTCTAATCTGTCAAAATCCGATTGCATCGGGGGCTATTCATGTTCTACCACTGCGTGGTTGCCGCTCGTTAAGTAGGCTAGCCATTATCTAAAATCACCAGGAAAACTGTCGAATATTTTGTTCCGATCCTCGCCATCTTTCCTGTTAGGCACCTTTTTGTTTTTGATGTTGGCTGGATTTACGGTATTCAATCGCTTTCCGACCCAGCCGACTTACATTGACGAGGCCCAGCACTTTGCCAATATCGAACTGCTCCAGTCCACTGGCCTCGGCCAAAAATTCCTGCTGGAGTACCAGTGTACCCCGGGGCCGGTGTATGCGGTGATTCAGTATTTTTTGTCGCCCTTCACGGCTGGGGACTTGCGCAAGATGCGCTTGGTCAACATCTTTTTCCTGGGCGGCACGCTCCTGGCCACCTACCTGTTGATCAAAAGGTTCTGGTCCCAACTGGCCACCCCTACGGTGGCTGGCCTAGCGGTGTCCTACCTGTTTATCCCGGTTACCTACATCGCCGCAGGGCTTGGCCTGACGGAGTTTTGCGCTTTGTTTTTCCTGTTGTGGGCGTTGGTGGTGCTGATGCAGGCACTGGATCAAGTGCTGATATGGCGCAAATTGGGGTTGGCAATGCTGGCGGGGGTACTCTTAGGACTTGCCATTGCCACGCGCCAACCCTTTATGGCGGTGGTCCCGGTGTGGTTTTCGCTGTGGTACGATGACCGGAAACCTATTCAGTTGGTGGTGCTATTCACCACTGCTTTTTTTTCGTTGCTTTTGCCCGGCTATATTTTTTGGGTGTGGGGCGGCTGGGTGGCACCGTTTTATCAGGGCCAAATCGCCGAGCATTTTTGGGTGCCAGCGTATGGCGTGCTGGCATTTGGTTTTGCAGCCATTTTTATGCTGATTTTGAGTCCGCCCTGGTTTCAGACCCTGCTGGTGATCCAGCACAGGAGAGCGAATCTTGTTTTCACCACCGCCTTGCTGCTGGCCAATTGTTACTTCCAGTGGCTAGAATTCTTGCCCAATAAAGCCCTCACCTGGCAATTTTCGACCGACTTGCAACTGC
>JAYUXG010000725.1:0-6194 GCA_043753125.1 Saprospirales bacterium
TGGTAGTCTGCCGGTTGGATGCTGACCACCGCGTCGCCTTCTTTGATGATCTCGCCCAAACCAGGCGTTATGGCCTGTACAATATAGCCATCTTGTGGAGCGGTAATGTAGTAAAAAGCGGCACGACGTGCGTAGTTTTCGCGCTCTATCTGGAGTTTGCTGACCGACCCTTGGGCTTCGTACTGGTCGGACAGGGTACTAAAGCGGTCGCTCTGGGTTTTGGCGATTTTGTTGGCATAGTCGTTTTGGGCTAGTAAGAGGTCGGTCTGGCTCAGGGCCAAATCATTACGGGCATTACGGAATTTGTTCTCGGCACCGACCAGTTTAGCCTGCATTTCCTGTAGTTTCAATTTTTTTTCCTCCAGTTCCGTCAGCGATTTTAGGCCTTTGTCGTAGAGAGACTGGGTGCCGCTGATCTGACGTTGGGCCACGAGCAGGTCCAGTTTCACGCGCTCAAATTCGATGCTGTCACTCTGTACTTTCAGCCGGGCTTGCTGGATTTTGGTGCGGGCCTGTTGCACCTTGTTGTCCAATTCGCGTCTCATAGCCGCCATTTGATCGTCCAAAGCTTCCACTTTGCCGCTGTATGAGGCGATGGAACCTTTTTTGGCAGCCACCTGATCGCCCATCCGCTCTACCAAGGCCGGATCAAAATACTCGGCCTTTACCTCCGAAAGAAAAACAATAGTATCCCCTTTGCGGACGGTTTGGCCCTCGGTGACGTACCACCGCTCGATGCGCCCGGCGATGGTGGCATGAATCGTCTGCGGACGCTGTTCCGGGCGCAACGTGGTCACCCGGCCATTGGCACGCACGTTCTGGGTCCACGGCAAGAACAGGAACACTAGGAAGACCACCAATAAGAGCAGCAACAGGTTACGCACCGACAGGTGCCAACGGGACAAGCGATTTTGCAGCGGTGCCTGCAGATGTTGCAGATCTTCGTCAAAATGGATTTTGTTGTCGGAAATATTGAGCATAAGGCTATCTTTAAGTTGGCTCGTCGTTCCAAGTGCTGTTCTCCATGTTGGAACGGAAAATTCGTTCGTAGTGCCGGGTCTTCTGCAAATCGTCAAAAGTGCCGTCGAAAACGAACCGGCCATCGTGCATCACCACCACCCGGTTGCACATAGAAGCCAGCAAAGGGTCCTCGGTGACACTGACCAGCGTCCACGGCTGGCTTTGGTCGGTCAGGAAGCGGGCGATGCGCAGGCGGTCGCGGAAGTTGAGGTTGCCCAGCGGCTCTTCCAAGCTCAGCAGTTTAGGAGCATGTACTACGGCACGGGCCACCAATATCTTAGTGACAATGCTGCGCGGCACGTTCTTGCCTCCCGGCTGAAGTAGTGTTTCTATACCTTGCGACTCATGGCGCATAAAATCCCCCAAGCCCACTGCTTCAATGATTTGCAGCACTTTTTGCAGGGAAGTCTCCTTGCGCCCCAACGTAATATTTTCATACAGGGTGCCCCGAAAAATATCTTCCTGCGCAGAGAGGTCGCCGATATGCTGACGCAGGCTGCGCAAATGGAGGCTGGGCTTGGGCAAGCCACCGAAAAGCAGCGTACCGTTAAAATTCAGTCGCAGCAGCGACAAAATCTGGATCAGCGTACTCTTACCGGACCGGTTGTAGCCGGCAATGGCCAGCCGTTCGCCTGCTTTTATCTGTAAATTCAGTTCCTTCAGGATCGGGGTTTCCCCATCCTCATATTGGTACGACAGGTCGCGCAATTCCACTTCCAATGGCCCCGTGGCACAAAACTCTTCTACCCGGATACCCCCGGTACGCTCCAGGGGGAGATCGGTTACTTGCCCGATTTTTTCAGTCGCGGTCAGTACGTCGTAGCCTGTTTCGTGCAGCAGCACCAGTTTTTCTACCGATTCGATTACGTAAAGGATCAGAATTTCCGCTGCCACGAACTGACCAATGTTCAGTTGGTTTTCCACGACCAGCAGACTGCCCAGGACCAAAAAACCGGTCAGGGCCAACACCCTGAACAGTACGCTCCCCGCAAATTGGCGTACCAAAATGCCCCAGTGTTTAGCGCGAGCACCGAGGTACGACACGGCAAGCGCATCAGTGTGTTCCAAGGGCAGACGGTTTTCGCCAGCCAGCTTGAAAGTAGCCGACACCCGCCCAACTTCCTCCAGCCAGTAGGCAAGTTGATATTTGTACTTCGATTCTTGCAAACTGGTCTGAATGCCACGCGGTGCCGTCCAAAAAAAGAAAATGGATAAAATGCCCAACAATAGCAGCGACAACGTAAAAAACGTAACATGGTACAGCGACAGGAGCAGTAAGCTGAAAATGATCTGCAAAATGGCGGTGCTGCCCTCGATGAGGAGTTTGGGCAAGCCCTTTTGGAGCGTAAGGGTGTCGAAAAAGCGGTTAACCAGTTCGGGAATATGCTCTTGGCGCAATTGCTCCAGGTAAAGGCGCGGAAGACGCACGGCAAACTCCAGGGCGGCATTGGTAAATAGATGCCGCTGCATATATTCCATAATAGAGAGCTGCATAATCCGCAGAATGCCTACCAACAATGCCCCAACGATCACAAACAGCGTAAGTACGCCCCAGGAAGCATTGATGCCGCCTCCGGCAATTTGACCGATAAGGGCTTGGATGCCCAGCGGCAGGGATAGGTTGATAAGACCCACCACGGCTGCATAAAGCACGATGTAACGGATTTCACGGCGATATTGACCCAATAGACGGACTAGGCGCCGCATGGGCATAAGAGTGGAAGCACTGCTTGCTGGCATGTCAATAGGGTGGCCTAATTGATGAAAGGCGGCAAAAGGCCAATATAAGTCGTTCCCAAGCCCATTGTTCAACGGCAGAGAAACTTTCTAAGCAATCGTGCCGCTTTTCTCCGCTGAATTCACGCCTATCGGCAGGGAAAAGGTGAACAGTGCGCCGCTACCCACGCTACTTTCCACCCAAATGCGTCCACCCTGAGCCTCGATGAAATCCTTGGAAATAGCCAGTCCCAGCCCCGAACCATTCTTGGATGCCTCGCGGTTGCCGGTTGGAGCCTGAAAGAACTTCTCGAACAAACGCTGCTGATATTTCCCAGATAAATACTTACATTTACGGTGTACTCTACAATATACTACGGAAGGGCCGTGTGTTCCAAACTTGCCGGTACGTTTAAAAAATGGCTTAACCCCCGGGCGCCGCAGTTCTCTGCTGAAGATGAGCTGGTGGCTGGTCTGCGGCGTGCGGACACGGGAGCGATTGAGTATCTCCTGAGCAAAACGGAGGGACTGGTACGGAACATGGTCCGCCGGACAGGTCGCCCGCCCGCCCTGGCTACCGACCTGTTGCACGATGGGCTGCTCAGACTGATTGAAAAAATAAGTGACGGCACCTTCAACCCAGCCCTGGCATCGCCTCAAACCTATCTGGTTGGTATTTGCCGGAAACTATTGGCCAACCACCTGCGCGGCAAAAAGCAGCCCTGCCCCGACCCGTTTACCAATGAACTCAACATTGTCGGCGATGACTGGCACGACGTGCAGGATCAGAAGGACCGGCTCGAGCTACTCGACCAATTGCTCGACCAGCTCGGCCCGCCGGGTAGCGACCTTATCCGCCTTAAATATTTAGAAGGATATTCCGACGAAGAGCAAATAAAACACGGTATGACACCCTATACCAGCTTCGATTCCCTGAAAACCTCCCGAAGCTACTATATGAAAAAGCTGGCCCTGATTGGTCAGCACTGGCGGGAAAAACAGGACCGTTGATTTTGCCAGTATGTAAAGATATTATTGAGAAAGTAAACAAACGATTATGCACCCGGATATGGAGGCCTATTTAAACGGCGAGCTACAGGGCGAAGCACTCGAACGATTCGAGGTTATGCTGGCGACCGATGCTGCCCTGCGAGAAGAGGCGGAACTTTTGCGGCCTGTGCTGCGGGATTTGCGTCTGGTGGCCATCGAACGACGGGTGACTGAGGCGGAACGCAACCATGCAACCCGCTGGCGGCCCTGGTGGGTATGGGTGCTGTTGGGTAGCGTGTTGTTGGGGGGAGGAATTGTGTGGCGACGGTGGGGGCATCCGCTAAACAGACAACCCGTACCAGTCATGCAACCGTCACTTGCATCCGGCCCCGATTCTGTGGAATTATCCCCCCAGGAAAATATCCTTCCTATTAACGGGAAACCTGTGGCGGCTATTACAGCAAACAAAAATGCCGACTTGCGCCAACTCATCCTTAAAAAATATTACGAAGTCCCGATAGTACTTCTGGCAGAACGCAGTGCGACAGATAGTAGTATAGACGCTCAGATTCTGTATTTTTTCCAACAAAAAAAATATATAGACGCAATACAGCGGCTTAACCGGACAGACAGCACTGACCTGCCTACCGACTACATTCGGGCCCACATTTATTTCGCCCAAAAACGCTACCCAGAGGCGGTGCAATACTTTGAACGGATGGGAAAAAAAAATCCTGATTATCGCGATGTCTGTCAATGGTACGCGCTGCTAAGTGCTTTGGTAGCCGACCCGTCCGACTTGAAAACCGCCCGAAGATTAGATAATACCATGAAAAATGACACTGACCACCTTTTTCGTGATAGAGTAGCCCAACTTCGGAAAGACTACAATTGGTAACATCAAAATCAATCAAAATAAGATGAAAAACTTATACTGTGTCTTGGTTTTCGCCCACTTTCTCGGCCAACTGTGCGCACAAACTACCGTTTCCGATCCGGACAGCCTGCACATAAAAATATGGCTGGACAGTATAAAAGCGAACATTGATCATGGAAAGTCAGATGTAGCGCTCAATATGCTCGATTCCGCCGAGCTGATGTTAAATCGTTACCGCCACATGAATACTCCGCTGGTGGTTTACCTGTATGAATACCGTGGACTGGCCTGGTATAATAAAGGGCAGGTCGGTAAATGCATCCCGTTATTTGAAAAAGCCTTGAGTGCCTCCCGCCAGTATTATCCGCCGGACGGAATTGTGGTGGCTACCTCACTGAATAACGTAGGCAACCTGTATAAAGTCCAGCACAACTTTCGGCGTTCCCGGGAATGTCTGGAAGAAGCACTGCAAATCCGCTTGAAACGCATCCCGCAGAATGTCGAAACCGGACAGTCGTGGTACAATCTGGGAGGACTGGAATTTGAGGTCGGTAATTTTTCTACCGCCCTCGCCGATTACCAGCGAGCAGAAATTATACTCCGGGAGCATCCAGAAGCACTGGTGTCACTCTCGACGGTTTATTTCAATATGGCGGGCGTGTACGATGAATGGGGCGATTTCGATCTGGCTATCGAATACTATCGCAAGGCATTAGCTATACGCAAGGCCACCTTGCCACCCCGCCATATTCGGATTGCCCGATGTTTGCTACAGTTGGGCGGCAGTTATGAAAATAAGTATGACCTCGTACACGCAGGTATTTGCTACCGGGATGCCATTGCTATTTGCGAAGCACTCGCTCCTGACGTGGACTCCTCCGAATTATCCAATTGCTACGCCAACCTGGCTACCCTGCTGCAAAAACAAGGCAATTATGCGGAAGGTATTCTGCAGGAGCGGCATTGTCTGGCTATCCGGGAAAGCTGTACCTGGCTTGGAGGGGGATGGGTAGCCGATGCCCACATCACCCTGGCCGAAATGTTTGGTAAGCAAGGACAACTTGATTCTGCCGTCGTGCAGGCCGAGGCGGCTATCCGTATCTGGGAAAAAACCTACGGTGGTTTTTATCATCCCTATGCCTTGGAAGGGTTGAATAAACTGGCGGAATACCGGACAGAACAAGGACAGCTGCCGGAGGCTTGGACCCTGACAGAAACTGCCTTGGAAAATGCTCTCCGCTCGCCCGACCCCGACCTCCGTACCCTGCAACGGATTTATTTTATCAAAGCAAAAATTTGCCACAAGCACTACTATAGCACCCGGAATCCCGCTGATCTAAAGGCAGCCCTTCCGCATTTGCGTGAATTATTGCGCTTGTTTTCGGAGCAATACCGCCGGTTTGGTCATGAAGAATCTCGGCTGGCAGCGGCGGCGGCGTTTTACCCGGTTGCCGAAGAAGCCATCACCATTTGTGCCGAACTTTATACCCTGTCTGGCGACGAACCACTGATTGATCTGGCCTTTGATTTTGCGGAACAAACCAAAAGCGTGTTATTGCGGGCCAATGCCAACGAGGCCAAAGCCCTTTTT
>JAYUXG010000726.1:0-14589 GCA_043753125.1 Saprospirales bacterium
CTCCGGGGACTTATTTGTACCAACGGCCGATGGGAGCAGTTCTGGAAGCATTTTGATAAAAATGGCTTATAAAATTACATCAGATTGGAGCCGCACCCCTATCGCTTCAGGTACCACCTTTAATATTAGTCAGGTTGGCACCTATAATATTTCCAATTCCTCATTCAATGGCAGCGGAAGGATCGTTCTGTCCACCAACGGGGCAACGGTGAATTTAAACAGCAATAACACTGTCTCCAGTAATATGGAGCAAGTTACGGTGGGCGGCACTTTGAATATCAATCAGGGCATTAGTATTGCGCGTTTGAAAACGAATACTATAAACAATCCGGTCATCTCTGTTTGCAGTGCTAATACACTCACCATTACCGATAACCTGACGAATGAAAGTGTCGGCACTATAAAAGGAATTGGGAACGTGTACCTTATTCCTTCTACTGCCACCTTTACCAACACAGGCATCATCTCTCCCGGCTGCTCCCCCGGCACCCTCACTATTCAGGGCAATATTGCGACCGGCGCAACGGGCACGCTCGCTTACGAAATCATGGAAACCGCCGGTGCCGTACCGCGCGATTTATTGCAGATAAACGGCACCCTTACCCTTGGCGGCACCCTAAATATCGCCCACGTGAGCGGCACCGTTCCAGCCGGTACTTATGACATTGCCACTTGCAATGGCGGCCCCAATTGCCTGACCGGCACGTTCTCCACCATCAACTACCCACCCGGCTGCAACGGCAACTGCACAGTCACTTACACTGGAACTTCTGCTTCGTTGGTGGCAACAGCCCCCATCGCCATGCCACCCCTGCCCCTCGAGCTCCTCTCTTTTACCGCCCAAGCCACTCACCGCACCAACCTCCTTACCTGGCAAACCGCCACCGAGAAAAATGTGCGGGCGCATATCATCGAACGTTCCCCCGAAGGCCAGCACTGGAACGAAGTCGGCCGCCAAGCCGGACAACTCCACACCCAAGGGCCGACTAAATACACGCTGGATGACCCGCAGCCACTCTCCCGCACCTACTACCGTCTCCGCTCGCTGGACGTGGACGGCACCCAATCCATTTCCAAAGTCATCGTCGTGGAGCGCGACGGGGAAAAGTTTGGCATCCAAAGCGTAGCACCCAACCCGGCGTCGGAGCAGGTCACGGTACAGTTTACCGCACTGGAAGAGGGGACGGTGCGCCTGAAAATAGTGGATATAACCGGAAAACTGGTTCATCAGGAAACATTGGAGGCCAAATCGGGATGGAATACCGCACTATTGTCGGTCAACCGCCTGCCGAGCGGGGTCTATCAACTACTGTTGGGCAATAGCCACGAGATGGCTGCACCAGTGCAAATGGTGAAAGAGTGAAATGACGATGCTTCGCTCAGTGCAAACAAAATTTCACATAAATAAATGATTGTCAATTTATTATGAGAAACTTTAACTTCTACAACTTAACCATTGTCCAAAATCGATATAAGTCTTATCATAACCCTTGCCACTGTCAAATAAGATCAACCCTGACTAACTTCATGTGGAGGGAAATCTGCCGCCCATGAAAAATCGTTTTCACCCAAAATTTTTATAAACAACATTATGAAAAAAAATCAAGTTTTCGACGCTACTCTTCTGCTGACTATCGTCTTGTTCTGGTCTGGTAACCTTTCTGCGCAATGGACCCAAAACAATTTCAGTATCTGGAACGCCAATCTGAATAAGAACGTCGGCATCGGCACGACCAACCCAGCAGCCAAACTATCCGTCGTTGGAAATAACATACCAACACTAGGCCTTCACAACAGTACGATTGACTATGCCCGCATCCGGCTCTCCAATGTTAATAATGGATTCTGGGACTTGGCGGGAGTGGTAGGCACAACAGATACCGATGACCGTTTGAACTTCTTCCACAACGCTGTTGGCAATATCCTATCCATCACAGGTGCTGGTAACGTTGGCATCGGCACCGTCAATCCCACTGTAAAGCTGCAGGTAGAAGGAGTAGTACGGCTTGGCCCTCAAAGCTCTATAAGCGAAGGGGGGGAGATCCAACTGAGTGGTAGCGGTTCAAATCCAATGTGGAATATCGATGCATTTAACGATCGGTTCCGTATTTTCTCTGGTTCCGAAAAAATAACCATTTTACAAAACGGCAACGTCGGTATTGGCACGACTAGCCCGACCGCCAAATTATCTTTGGTTGGCAACAACATACCAACGTTGGATCTTCACAACAATACGATTGATTACGCCCGCATCCGGCTCTCTAACGCCAACAATGGGTTCTGGGACCTGGCGGGAGTGGTAGGTACAACAGATGCTGATGATCGTTTGAATTTCTTCCACAACGCTGCCGGAAATCTCCTGTCTCTCACCGGCTCTGGCAACGTCGGCATCGGCACCACTGCCCCCACCTACAAACTGGACATCAATGGTACTGCTCGCTGTGTAGTCATGCTACAAACCTCTGACCGCCGCTACAAAATCAATATTCGAACTCTCAATGGTGCATTGGACAAAATTTTAGCCATGCGCGGCACTACTTATGATTTCACGGCCGATCAAATAGCCAAGGGCTTCGCTGCCGACCAGCAAGTAGGTTTCATTGCCCAGGAAATGCAAAAGGTAATGCCCGAACTCGTGAAGGAAGATACCGACGGTATGCTGGCCATTAACTACACTGGCGTTATCCCAGTGCTGGTGGAAGCTCTGAAAGATCAGCACGAAGTGATCAGGGAAAACGAAGCTCGCATCATCGCTCTTGAAGCGCAGAATAACAAACTGCAAGACCGCCTAGCTCGTATTGAGGCCGCTCTGGGCACCAGCGCTGACCGCCAATCAACCGATCTAAAAACAAACGCTGTCTCCGCAAAAATCAACCCGAACCCGACCGCTGGACTCGTGACGGTGGAGTTGCAGAACACTGCCACTGCTAAGAAGGTCGTCGTGAAGATTATCGACGCTGCTGGTCGTGAGGTGGCCAACCGTAGTGTGGCCAGCGGATCATCCAGCGTTCAATTTGACCTGACCCAGTTTCCGGCCGGGCTGTACGTCGCCCAAGTCGTGGTTGATGGCCGGTTGGTCAGTAGTAATAAAGTGCAGTTGGTGAAATAAAGAACTATTCCCAGCGATCCTAACCCATGAGCCGCCAAATGAAGCCATAAACAAGAAACAGTGAAGACTTTTTTAGGGCCAAGGCAGCTTTCACAGCGGCCTTGGCTTTTATGTTTCCATTCGCCCATATCACACATACTGCCCAACAAACCCCAGATATCCCCGCTGCCCGTCCCTTTTGTGCCAAGTGTGGGCGGACTTGAGCAGGCGGTCCAGACAGGGGATCATCAAACGAAGCGGCAAGCGATAGACTCCGGTTTCGTCGGTGACCACCTCGCCGCCAGCGTTTCGGTCCAGCCGGTATTCGCACGCATACTGAATGGCCTGAAAAATCTGAGGCGGCCGCTTTCCCTGATTTTCTGTAAAAACCCCTTTCTTTGTAGCCAACCTCGTCGGGCTGCCCCTAGGTTAATCGCTGATTTTATTGATCGTTTAGCCGTTTTGGCGGCCAATCCTTATTCCACCATGCAAAAACTGCTGCTGATCGCTGCCTTGCTTTATGCAGGGAATTTGTTTGGCCAAACAATATCCGTCGAGATCGGCCCGGAAGTAAAAATGGAGCGCGATCTCCATTTTTGGGGCCACTTGCACTCCGATCCGACCGGCCATTATGTACTGCTGACGGAGGATGAGGGGAGCCTGTTCACCCGCAAGGGCCTCACCCCGACGCTGCAGAAGTACGACCGGAAATTCCATTTGGTCTACTCCAAAGAATATAAAGTGGACGAGGAAGACGTGCGCTTTGGTACGATGCTCTACGCTGGCAACAAGTTCTTGCTATGTACCCAATTACTGGACAAAGGCGACCAGAAACTCACCTGCACCGCCACGGCCATCAGTTTGGATGGCAAGGCCTCGAGTCCGCAAAAGGTGGCCGTGGTGCCTTATACCGAGAAGGACGACCGCCCAACGGAAGTGAAGTGGATGATGTCCGAGGATACCTCCAAGATGTTGGTCGTTGCTTCCGCTGACGGCAACCACGACCACCAACGGATGAAGGTTCACCTGAACGTACACGACCACCAGCTACACCGGCTGTGGGGCAAGGCCTTTACCCTGCCCTACACCCAGGAGCAATTGACTATCCGCTCCTGGACGCTGGCCAACGACGGCCAAGTGTACCTGTTGGGCAAGGTATACGAGGAAAAACGCAACCAGGAATCGAAGAAGAAGAACGGTAAAAGGAAGCCCGCCTACAAAATGGTCATTTTCCGTTTCCAAGAGACAATGGAAAAAGCGCAGGAATTTCGCCTCGATTTGCAGGATAGGTTTGTGACCGATGTCGCCTTTCGGCTCAGCCCCCAAAATGACCTGAACTGTGCTGGCTTCTACGCCAATGACACGAGGGGCGTCATTCAGGGCGTATTTTTTACCCGCCTGAACGGCCAAACGGGGGCCGCCGAAGTGGGCACGCGCAAGGAGCTCTCGGCCAAGGACATTGCCAATTTTGACACCCAAAAGGACCGGAGTGGCAATAGAGGCCTCGATTCCAAGTTCGAGTTCAAGCATTTGCTCCTCCGCGACGATGGTGGCATCGTCGTCACCGCCGAAGAGGCTTACCACGTCACCACCTCCTACTATTCCGCTGGCCGCGTCTATTACCGCACCACTTATTACAACAACGAGATTTTCATCACCAGCATTAGCCCGGCCGGTCAGATCGACTGGGTGCGCATGATCCCGAAGAAGCAGGAGTTTGAGGATACCGATTATTTCAACGGCTATATGCTGATGGAACAGGATGGCTCGCTTTATTTCCTTTACAACGACGATGAGGATAACATTGACCAGCCGCTGGCCAAGCGGGCCAAGCGAATCAGCAGCTTCCGCGATGCCGTGGCTGCCCTGGTGACGGTGGACAGCACGGGTCAAATGGAACGGCGCAAAATATTCAACTCCAAGGAAGACGCCGATGCGCTGATGGCCCCCGGCAATGGAAGGCAGATTAGTGCGAACGAGTTGTTCTTTGTTACCACACGGTTCAAGTTGTTTGGGGCAAAGCGAGTCCGGATGGGGCTGGTACGGGTGTGAGGGAGGTTGAATTTTCTCAACCTCTCCACTTTTACTATATAATTATAACCCCAATTCAAATAAAATAATGACCAAAACTCATTTACTAAAAGTAAGGGCCAATGACATTTACAACAGCCAAATAGGAATATTTGAACACGTTTCCCGCGAGATGAAAATCACCAAGCAGGAGATCATTGATGGCTTTGTACGCTACAACAGCGAAGTGGATAGCCTGGATAATGATGCCTACGAAGACAGCACCATCCGTATTGCCATGTACATGGAATACATCTTAGAAGGGGTGCTGGCACCAGGAAAGACAGGATGTGCTGCACAAATTCATCGAACAGTATCAACCCAAGACGATTATTGATATTGGGTTTGGCGCACCCATGAAATACACGCAAGAATATGTATTGGGCAAGCATTCAACACAAGATATTCGTCTGACGTTGGCCGATAAGTTCCCCTCCTCTTTTGATTTTGCGAAAATCATCCTTTCTTATTGGGATGGTAATTACGCTGACAAAATTGACTTTAAATTAGTAGATTTAGAGGATATTTCCTACGTAGGGGATTGCGATGCGTATATTTTGCGAGACGCCATAGAGCATGCCCCGGAACCAGAAAAATATCTAAAGAACCTGGCCCATTATTGCCCTGCCGATTTCGTTATTTTACTTTCCTTACCCATTGCACCCCTTATTCCCTGTCACTTTATTCATTGGCTGAAAGAAGAAGACGCGCTGGCCTGGGTAGAGTCGTGTGGATTGACCATCCTGAATAAGGAACGGGTATATACTAATCAAGAGGTCGACTGGTTTGCCGAAAATCTGGGCGATATATACAACCTGATGTTGGTCGCGCAACCCAGTGTAGTCAACTCATCGAAAGTCGGGTCATAGTTCCCGCAGCAGGCCCTCCAAATCCAGCACCAGGCTGTACATTTCCAAAGAACCATCCGGTTGGTGCGGCCACAAATCTTGCGGGCGGTCCCAGTACAATTCCACCCCGTTTTGGTCGGGATCGTTCAGGTACAAGGCTTCCGAGACGCCATGGTCGGCGGCACCCGTCAAGGGATAGTTCGCTGCGAGCAGCCGGGCGTAGATGATCGCCAAGTCCCTGCGGGTAGGATACAAAATAGCCGTGTGGTACAACCCGGCACTGCGAACGGGGGCTGGCGGAGCCCCCTGGCTATGCCAAGTATTCAGGCCGATGTGGTGGTGGTAGCCCCCGGCGGAGAGAAAAGCGGCCTGTGTCCCGTACAAGAGCGTTACTTCAAAACCCAGCAGGTCACAGTAGAATCCGAGAGCACGGGGCAGGTCAGATACCTTGAGGTGAATGTGGCCGATGCGGGTTTGAGCAGGGACTAGATAGGGTGTAGGCATGGATATTTACATTTTAATCAGCAGACAAATATAGGAGCCTGGAAAACCGTTTACTCACTAAATTCAGGACCATGAAACAGTCAATTCAGTGCAGTGCCTTACTGTTGGCATTCCTTGCCGCCTTTACCTTTTTCGCTTGTTCGGATGCTCCGCAGGGAGACCAAGCCACAATCAGCGATCAAAAAAAAGCGGCGGAAGTGGTTGGACAAGCTTTCGTGCTGGATACCAGCACCTCGCGTGTACACTTTGTCGGGAATGGCGTCGGCAAAAATCACCCCGGCACCTTCCATTTGGCCTCTGGCAGCGTAGCGGTGGCGGGCAATCAAATCACCGGGGGAGAGTTTGTGATCAACATCAAGTCATTGGACCTGGACCAACGGGAAGCCATGTTTCAACAAAAGCTACAGCCCCACTTGTTGAGCGGCGACTTCTTCGATGCGGAGAAATTCGGCAACGCCAGATTCGTGATTACCAAAGTAACCCCTTACCAATCAGGGGTTGGGGATACCTCCATTGTTCAAGGGGCTAATTTCAACGTCAGTGGCAACCTGACGCTCAAGGAGGACACCAAGAACATCACCTTCCCGGCTAAAATTGATTTGGATGGCAATATGCTAAAGGCAAAGTCCAATTTCAATATTGACCGTACCCAATGGAAAATGAACTACGGCAATGACAAGACGCTGGGCGATAAGTTTATTTCCGAAACGGTCAATATACGGCTTGACGTGCAGGCTAAAAGGCAGTAGAGCGAACAAAATGCTCTAATCTGCAAACAAGGAAAGCAGGGTAAACGGCTCGTTTACCCTGCTTTTGTTTTTTGGTTACATTTGCTGTGAAGTTAGTGTACAACGCCCATCAAACCCATCCCATCCAAATAGTTCTATGCGCAGATTATTATACTGCCTTCTTTTTGTCTGGAATACCTCCATCCATGCTCAATCCGTAGGGGAGCAAAAATGCAGCCCTGCCCTGCAAAGCATTGCGGACCTGCTGCTGCAAGCCGATTACCGCAGCATGGAGCCTGGCCAGCCAATGCTTTTTACCCTCGTGGTGACTGATTTGGCCGGATTTGCGCAATGGGCGCAACAAAACGGACTGGTGCAATACGCGTCCTATCCTCCAGCCGGTGTCATCGTTGTGGCGGATTGGCCCCGTCATTTTTTTGAAACCACCTTGTGGCGCACGGAGGTGTTCTTTGCCGATCTTGGCTACCAGTCAGCCCGAGAGGAACTACCCGTTCCGGGCCATAACCTCTTTGTCAATACCATTCCATTTGTCCACGCGCGGTGGCCGACACTCAATGGTACTGGCAGCACGATTTCGATCAAAGAATTCCGGTTTGACTCCTCGGATGTGGATGTCAAAAGTCGTTATTTATCCACATCCAAATCATCGTCCGTTTTAACCAGCCACGCCGGTATTATGGCCACGCTGACTGCCGGTGCAGGCACCTCCGATCCGGCCGGCCGGGGCGTAGCGCGCGGCAGTAGGCTGGTGTCGTCCAGTTTCGTCGGTCTGCTTCCCGACGATGATGCGGATTACGACGCTTTTGACATTACGGTACAAAACCATTCTTATGGGGTGGAGATAGAAAATTACTATGGTGCCGGGGCATTGGCCTACGACGAGAACACGCGACAGCATACCGGTTTGTTGCACGTTTTTTCGGCTGGAAACCAGGGTACGGATGCTTCCACATCGGGCACTTATGCCAATTTGGCTGGGTTTGCCAACCTGACCGGCAACTTTAAGATGGCCAAAAATGTGCTGGTGGTGGGCGCGGTAGATTCGTTTGGCCACGTGTCGGCTTTCAGTTCCCGTGGCCCGGCTTACGATGGGCGGATCAAACCTGACTTGGTCGCCTTCGGTCACAGGGGCACTTCCGACGCCGCTGCTTTGGTGTCCGGTTCCGCTGCCGTGGTCCGGCAGGCATTTTTTGAAAAATATGGTCATTGGCCTTCCTCTGCGCTGGTCAGGGCCATCCTGATTGGCTCCGCCGACGACCTGGGAACGCCAGGACCCGATTTTAGCAGCGGCTATGGCAATTTGAACCTGAAAAAAGGCATCGAGTTAGTGCAGCACCAAGTGTTGGCAGAGGGAACACTAGTTGCAGGGGACACTCAAATGCTCACCATCGACCTGCCGCCCCAAGTCAGCCAACTCAAAATCACCCTTACTTGGAATGATGCACCAGCCACGCCCAATGCAGCCAAAGCACTGGTAAATGACCTTGATCTATCCGTGCAGGCACCCGATGGAAGCATCTTCTACCCTTGGGTACTCAATGCTTACCCGCATCCGGATTCGCTGGGGCAACCGGCGCGTAAAGGACGCGATTCGATCAATACGCTGGAACAGGTGAGCATAAATCACCCGCTACCCGGTTCATATCGGGTGTTCGTACAGGGAGAGGCCATTACTACCGCGCAACAAGGCTTTGCGCTCTCTTTCCGTTGGGATGCGCTGCAACATTTCGAGTGGACTTGCCCCGTTCGGCAAGATCCCGCCCAGCCTGGCAAAGAAGCTGTTTTACGTTGGGCAGCTGCTTCGAGTGCTAATAAGGGAAACTTGGAGTGGAAACCGGCAGGGAGTACCACTTGGCAAGCCATTGATACTGCCGTAGTGCTTGCCGCCGGATACCGGCGGTGGCTCGTGCCGGACACGGTTACGCCAGCCCAAGTGCGTATGCGCGTAGCCGGACGTGATTTTGTATCTGATACTTTCCTGATTGCGCCTGCCCTGCGGCTGCGTATCGGCTTCGACTGCCCGGATTCGGTGCTGCTTCGCTGGGTGGCTGTTACTCCCCAAGTAGCGTACCGGGTATGGGGCTTGGGCTTGGGTGACCAGTACCTCGAGCCACTGCTGACGACGACTGATACGGCCATTGTTTTGCAAAAAAATGCCTTTCCCCAGCATCGTTTTGCCGTGTCCATCCTGAGCTTGGATGATACGGCGGAAGGGCCTACCAGCAGTGCACCGGATATTTTTACCCAAGGTGCCGGGTGTTACATCAGCACCTTACTCGCCTTCGTCAATGCGGCGGACGAGGTGGAATTAACCCTGACCCTCGGTACCTTGTATGGTGTCCGTAAGGTTTTTATGGAGAAATGGCAGGATGGGGCCTGGGTACGGTTGGACGAAGCCAGCCCCGCTGCGCTGAAACTGCTTTTTACCGACCTTTCCCCCCAGCCCGGCACAAACAGGTACCGCGCCAGCGTAGCCCTGGAAAACGGCAGCCTGATTGCAGGGGACCCGGTCACAGTTTACTTTGCCGGGGAAAACGGCTATCTGGTGTTACCCAACCCGGTCGCTTCGGACGGCTTGCTGACGGTGCTGTCCCGCGCAACGGATGGAGTGTCCCGATTTGTCTTATTGGATGCCCTTGGCCGCTTTATGCTGGAAAGAACGTTGGATGACGTCCGGGTTGAGATTAGTCTGCCTGCCTTGCCGACGGGCTATTACGTCTGGATGGTGGTCGGGGAAGCACCCGAAAGCCTGATGCGCGGAAAACTGCTGATAAAGAGATAAAAACAGGAGTTTCCCAAAATGACAGGAGCCATCCCGAATTTCGGGATGGCTCCTGTTTTAATCAGCCAATACTGTTTTCCGGTTAATAGAGTTCGGCTAAAGCAATTTTGTCAGCCGTATTGAACGGACGGTCAGTGGTACTGCCGGTGCAGGCCAGCATCCAGGAACCGGCATCAGGACCGGTCGGTGTGTTCGGGATATGGATGGCGCCAACGCCGCCGTCGCCTTCATTGGAAGCACTACCGCCGCAGCTATACGCCCGATTCATGTAATCGGTATGGCGGAAGCCGATGCAGTGGCCTATTTCATGCGCGAGCACGGAGCCCAGGGTAGGAACACCCCAGTCTTGATACGTTCTGTTGAATTTCACCTCATAATAAGGGTTGCCACCACTTGGGAATCCGGCCGAGGCAATGTATCCACCGCCGTTGACAATTCTGATATTGATGTTGCCACCGCTGGCAACGCGTTGGAAGATAAGACCAATGGGTTCTGCATTGTAACGTGCAATGGCCAGATCAATGCCAGCGGAAACATTGGCGTTCACCTTACCACTGGTGCTGATGGTAATGGTACGTGGACCCGCCACCAGTTCGGTGGTCCGGTACTGCTCCGCATTGCCCACTATCATATTATGGGCGAGGCCATGCGCCTGACTATGCAGGTCTTCATCGGTCAGAAAAATATCGTTTTCCACGATATACCCACCGTCGGCGGCATAGGCATCCTCCGCGCTGAACCCGAGCGCCTTGATCTGGTTGATCACTTCCTGCGAAAGTCCTTCGTCGGTGGTGGATGGAGTGTTTTTAGCGCAGGAATTCAAACCGGTGAAAAATAAAGCAACAAAAGCGTAAAACAACAAACGTTTCATAGTGAAAATTTGATTTGGTATTAAGTTAGATATTGTGAAAGGGATCAAATGTAAAACATCCTGTGCTGTATCACCAAACTAATACGAAATAAAAATTTACTTCACAATTAAATTTCAAAATAAACCAATAGCCAGTAATAATCAAAATAAAATTTGGTATTTTGGACTATATGGTGATGTCTAACCAAATAGTAACCGCGGCCTGCCCTGCCTCTTGCTCTTGACTCAACACTCCGTAAAATTCACCGTAAAATTCACCGCCAGACCCCCGTCAGCGGTCTCTTTGTACTTCGTACTCATGTCGCGGGCCGTATCCTTCATGGTCTTGATGACGGCATCCAAGCTGACTTTTGCCTTGGCAGGATCGCTTTCCAGGGCAATCTGGCTGGCGGTGATGGCCTTGATCGCGCCCATCGTATTGCGTTCGATGCAGGGGATTTGGACCAGCCCGCCAATGGGATCGCAGGTCATGCCGAGGTGGTGTTCCATGGCGATCTCGGCAGCCATCATGGCTTGGGCATGGGTGCCGCCCAGGCATTCGGTGAGTGCCCCAGCCGCCATTGCTGACGATACCCCGATTTCCGCCTGGCAGCCGCCCATCGCCGCCGAAATGGTGGCTCCCTTCTTGAACAGGCTGCCCAGTTCGCCCGCCGTGAGCAGAAACTTTACGATGTCCCCGTCCTGAAAGCTGTCGCTGAAACAAACGTGGTACAGTAGTACGGCGGGGATGACTCCGGCCGCTCCATTGGTGGGTGCGGTGACTACCCGGCTGAAAGCGGCATTTTCCTCGTTCACCGCCAAGGCAAAACAGCTCACCCATTTTAAGATGTCCTGAAACGAGTGTCCGCCCCGGCTGATTTGTTGTATCCAGTCTTCCACGTCGTGGTAGGGTCGGTTTTTCAGCAGTTTCCGGTTGAGCGGAGCCGCTCGCCGGGCCAGTTCCAAGCCACCGGGCAGTACGCCATCGGTATGGCAGCCGATGTAAACGCACTGCTTCATCACCGACCAAATGTTCCGTAGTTCAGCGTCGATCTGTTCCGCCGAACGCCAGGTGAGCTCGTTGCGAAACACGACCTCCGAAATGTTTTGATTTTCTTGGATGCACCAGGCGCGGAGGTCCGAGCCGTGGTCGATTGGAAAGGGCAGCACTGCATCGCCGCCCTGATTTTGTTCGCCTTCTTTGACCACAAAGCCTCCGCCGACCGAATAATAAGTCTGGCTATTACCACGGCCATCTTGATAGAAGGCCCTGAAAGTCAAGCCATTGGCGTGGTAGGGTAAGGCTTGGTCATACAAGAACACCACATCGCGCGCTGGATCGAACGCTACCGTGCGGCGACCGGCCAAATTGATCTGTTTGCTGGCGCGGATTCGTTCGATGGTAGACTGTACCGCCTCCACCGGAATAGTGACCGGATCGTCGCCATTCAGTCCAAGGACTACGGCCAGGTCGGTGCCGTGGCCGTGGCCGGTTTTAGCGAGCGAGCCGTACAGTTCCACCTGCACGGATTGGATCTGGTCAAAGTTTCCGCTGTCAATCACTTCCCGCAGGAAGCGTTGGGCGGCACGCCACGGCCCCATCGTGTGGGAGCTGGATGGGCCAATACCGATCTTGAAAATATCGAAAACACTTATTCTTTCCATGGGTGGTGGTGCGGGCGGCAGGGGGTCATTGCTATTTGGTTGGCGAAAGTAGGTAAAAAACAGTCCGTCGAAAATATAAGAATCGTTTGAATTTGAGCCAAAATTTTGATCTCGCTCCTACGTTTATAGTATATGTGGAGATAGTTGAGTCCGCTTTTTCGACATTTTTCACCCTTAAATCACTTTAATCCTGCTTCCGCAAACTCACCATTCTCAACAACCTGTTAAAAAATTATGAGAAAAACCCTTGTTCTACTCTTTTTGGCCCTATTGGGCTGGACCACCACTGGTTTTGGTCAGACCGAAAAATCATCCCGCACCAGCCCTACGGCACAGGCCAAAGCACTGGTCAATGGCAAAACCATCACCATCGACTACAGCCAGCCAGCAGCCAAAGGCCGCAAAATCTGGGGCGATGTGGTTCCTTATGACCAAGTCTGGCGCACGGGTGCCAACGAAACGACCACTTTTGAAGTCAGCGACGATATGATGGTAGAGGATAAAAACCTCGCCAAAGGCCGCTATGCCCTGTTTACTATTCCCGGCGAAAAAGAGTGGGTCATCATTTTTAATAAGACTATTGCCTGGGGAGAGTACAGCTATAAAGAGGCCGAAGACGTACTGCGCGTGACGGTGCCATCGAAGCCATCGGCGGCGACCAACGAGCGATTCACTATCAACATTTCCGACCAGGGAGTAGTGTCCTTGCTGTGGGAAGACCTGCAAGTGGACTTCACGGTGAAATGACTTTCGTTGATCTAAAGGGAATAAATTGGTAGTTAAAACCCGTAGAATATGCCGTATTTTGCGTTGACAAACTCTTGTTTTCCAGCCAATTTTTTCCCTTTTTCTCTGCTAATGCCCACCGAGTACGATCACAGTAAATTTATTGAAAAAGCCACCGCTGCCATTGGCGACCGCTACCGCTTGGCCATTTTGCTCGAAATCGCGCAACGTGGCGAGATTTGCTGTTCGGATGTGAAGACCTTAACCGGACTGGCCCAAGCGACCTGTTCGCACCACCTCAAGCTCCTGGCTGAGGGCGATCTGGTGCATTCCCGCAAAGACGGGAAAAACCACTTCTTCCGGCTGCACCACGAAAACTTTTCCAAACTTTCTGCTTTCCTCGCTCAACTTTCCGTAAGCCTGCCCGTTCAATGAATCGAATTTTTTCGATTCATTAACCCAAGCATCCGCTTTCATGAGCAATTCAAAACTTTTCTCCCCCGCCCAACTTGGCCCTTTCCCACTGAGTAACCATGTGGTAATGGCCCCGATGACCCGTAGCCGCGCCATCGGCAATGTACCGCAAGACATCACCGCCACTTATTACGCACAACGCGCTTCGGCTGGCCTCATCATCACCGAGGGTACTTCCCCTTCGCCCAATGGGTTGGGCTATGCCCGTATCCCAGGTATTTTTACGCACGAACAGGCCGTTGCCTGGCGTAAAGTTACCGATGCCGTCCACGAACGGGGTGGTCGGATTTTCGTCCAATTGATGCATACGGGCCGGGTGACCCACCAGGACAACTTGCCCGCCGGTGGACAGGTGCTGGCTCCTTCGGCTCTCCTTGCTCCCGGCGATATGTGGACCGATCAGGGTGGCATGCAGAAAAATACCGAGCCGGTGCCAATGTCCGAAGGCCAAATTAAAGCGGCCGTTGCCGAATTTGTTGCCGCCGCCCGCCTGGCGGTGGAAGAGGCTGGTTTCGACGGGGTGGAGCTGCACGGCGCGAACGGCTACTTACTCGAACAGTTCCTGCACCCGGCGGCCAACCAGCGCACAGACCACTACGGTGGCAGCCAGGAAAACCGTAGCCGCTTCGTCCTCGAAGTGACCGCAGCCGTGGCCGGGGCTATTGGTAAAAACCGCGTCGGCATCCGCCTGTCGCCATTTGGGGCCGGTGGCGGTATGCCCGGTGGTTTCGAGCAAGCGGAAGAAAGCTTCATTTATCTGGCCGAGCAATTGAACACCCTGGACATCCTGTACCTGCATTTGGTGGACCACTCTTCTATGGGCGCACCGCCGG
>JAYUXG010000727.1:0-14579 GCA_043753125.1 Saprospirales bacterium
CCATCCAATTGGCCGCTCCGGGCGTTGGCCTTTGACGATTTCCAGCCTTTGCCAAAAATAACCCAGTTGGAAGCGTATGACGATTTTGGGGCCTTCGCCCTGGACTATGCAAAAACAGTGGGTGTGCAGCCGTGGCTGCCTGTTTTTCCAGCAATCTTTTCGGAAGTAGCCATTTTTTTCAAAAACGAAAGCCTGTTTGCCCTGGATACAGCAGGAAAAATACTGTTGCTCCAGACTACGGAAGACGAGACTTGGCGGCTGCTGGCTTTGAGTGGCGGGCATCTAATCAGTCTGTTTGGCGAATGGGACGGACGGACGTTTCGGCCACTGACGGCGGTGGCGGCTGGGCGGCTTACCACCTTTACGATAGACGGTGGACGATAAACGGTAGACGGTAGACGGTGTAGAGTCCACCATGCCGTTTATCGTAAGCCGTCTACCTTCCACCATCCTCATTGCTTATATTTCTGCTCGTATTTCTGATAAAGTGCCTTTTGTTTATTGTCCAGACTGATCTCCCGGCCCTGAATAAAGGCGGCGGTCACCTGGGCAGTACGCATATCTAAGGCATCGCCTTCGCTGATAAAAAGCGTGGCGTCTTTCCCTATTTCGAGCGAACCGACCGTGGCATCAATACCGAGTATTTTGGCAGTATTCAAAGTCAGCGCGCTCACCGCCGCTGCATAAGGCAGACCAAAACCGACCGCCTGGCCGGCCTGGAAAGCCAGATTGCGCTGCCGCCAACTGCCTTCCTCGCTAAAGGCGATCAGTATCCCTTTTTCGTGTAGCACCGTCGCCGTTTTGTAAGGCTGGTCCACATCCTCGTCCTCCCGGTTGGGCAACCGCTGGGTCTTGGACAAGATGACCGGCACATTATGCGCTTTCAAAAAGTCGGCCACCAACCAGGCATCGCTGGCCCCCACCAAAGTTGGGCGCAGCCCAAATTGCTCGGCAAACAACACCGCCTCTTGACTACCTTTGGCAGCATCCACATGGATATACAGGTTTTGTTTTTGTGCAAAAACGCCCCGCATAGCCTCCAATTTCCCGTTTTTTACTTCGGGTGCGGCCTGCTGCCCATAGCCACGCGCTTCTTCAAAAAAGCGGCGCAGGGCCAGGACATCCTTCTCGTACTGTTCATTTTTCCTGGCTTCCAAGTTGGTACCCAACTCCATAACGGGCACGCCGGGCGGGTTGCGCGGCACCGGCCAGTTCAGGTGTACGCCATCGTCTGGGCGGTAAGCGGCGTCTTCCCAGTTCCAGGCATCGAGCTGCACCACGGAGGAAGTACCAGAGATAATGCCGCCAGTCGGTACTACCTGGGCCAGCAGCACCCCGCTTGTGCGTACGGTGGGCGGCACTTCCGAGTCCGTGTTGTAAGCGATGAGCGTGCGGGTACTGGGATTCAGACTGCCCACTTCCTGAAAGTCCACTGTGGGGCGGGCAGCATTGATTTCCACCAAGCCCAACTGGGTATCGGGCGCGATAAAGCCCGGATACACCTGTTTGCCCGCCGCATCGAAGATCTTGCCGTATTTGGCGCGGTCAATGCGGATGGTCGTCATGTCGGCCACCATCGTCAGTTTGCCATTTTCAAAGGCAATCGCGCTGTTGGCGATCACGGTGCCATTACCGAGGTGGGCCGTGGCCCCCGCAATCAGGATAGCCGTCTTTTGGGCCAGAGCGGGCACAGGAGCTTGTGCGGCCAACTGGCTGACTGCGAAAAACAAGAACAGGGCAAGGCAGGTGTTGCGTGGAACCATGATCGGTTGATTTAAGAAACAGGCGCAATGGTAAGTTAATTTTGGCAGTGGAGGAGCAGGATTGACACCATTCGTCGTCGTCGTTTGGCTGCCTATTCCCGCACCATCTTGGCACTCTGCCACCGGCCACCGGTTTTTTTCACCCGGACTACATAAAAACCGACTGGCAAGTCACCCGTCCAGATTGGCGCATTGCCGACTACCGTGGTGTCGCGCCAAACCTTGCCATCGTTGCCGACGATCTGGACACTGGCTTTTTGGGATGCCTGCAGCCCCCCGATGCGCACCGAAGAACCCGCCGGGTTGGGAAAGATTTGCAGGTCGCTGTCGCTGCTGGGTTCGCCCGTCGCGGTCACGGCGTCGGCAAACATCCACTGGTAAGCGGCGGGGAATTCCCGGGCCCAGAACCATTCGGAGTGGGTACCATCGCTGGGCGTCAGGAAACGTTTTTCGCTGGCACTGAATCCTGCCGTCGTCATGGCGTTGGACACTGCCTGCATATCCTGCGTGACGTAGGCTGGCTCCTGGTCGCCGGCCAGAAAGTACACTCGTGCCTCGCCCTGCTTGGGATGGGTGGCCACGTGGCTGGCCGGGCTGTTGCCAGCAAACCAGAAGGCGGGGGAAAAAATGCCCGCCTTAGAGAATACATCCTGTCGTTCCGAAAAGCTGTACATCGAAATAAGGCCCCCCAAACTGCTGCCCATGATCCCCGTCGTGTTGCGGCCCGGCAAGGTGCGGTAATTGGCATCAATATAGGGTTTCAGGGTATTCACCATGAATTCCAGGTATTCGTCGCCTTCGCCACCGCCATATTGGCTGTTGACCCAGGGGGAGTACTCGTCGAACCGATGGGTGCCGCCGTTGTCGATGCCCACCACGATGCAGCCGTAGTCGCCCTGCGCGTGGAGTTGGTTCAGGGTTTCGTCCACTTCCCATTCGCCTGAAAAACTGGTAGATGCATCGAACAGGTTTTGGGCATCTTGCATATACAGCACCGGGTATTTTTTGGTACTGGACTGATAATCAGGGGGCAAGTATAGCCAAATACGGCGGTTGCGGTTGAGTTGCGGCATGTAAAAGTCGGTGGACAGCACCTGCACGTTGGGCGCGGCGGTGGAGCCGGTGGTGCTGCCGCTCAAATCTTCCCAAGTCAGGACAGGGAGTTGTACGGTTTTTGCCTGGCCGTTGTAAATGGTCACGTGGTCGGCCTGTTGGCTGCCATTGGCATTGCCCTCTACGGTAGCCCAGCCGCCACGGGTGAATTTGAATTTCACCGTCCCGTTCGGCGGATAGAGTACAATGCTGAACTGTCCGCCGCCCAACGGGGTTAGGATTTTGGTGGCATCGGCAGGGTCCCAGTTGTTGAACGTACCGGCGATGTAAATACTGGAGCCGGGCGGGGTGTTGGCGGGAATAGCGGTAACTTTAATCGTCAGTTGGGCCTCGGCGGACGAAAGGCCCAGCAAAAAGAGGAAAAACGCGGTGCAAATAGATAGCTTCATACGTGGAAGGGGAAAGGTGAGAGGGTGAGAGCCGGAAGAGGGGGAGAGAAAACCAACGAGATAAGGCGGTGAATTTTCTTCTGAACCAATAAAATCGGTAGCGGGAAGTTTTGCGTACATGAAAGTGGTGGCGGGCGACAGTTGGGCTTGGGTGGCACAAATTTCCGAAATCAAGCGCGTTCTGGCCAGGAAAGTTTGCCAAGTCGTCATTTTTTCGGTGAAGTGGAACAGATTTTTGACGGACACCAGTAACCCGTGCCGTATATTCTTGGCCAAAGTCGGACAACTGCTAAAGGTTTTCCTTGTTGGTAATTCTTAAACTTCTATTTTTGGAGCAAATTCACGGATTATGCAGAGACTAGTATTCTTATCCATTTTTTTCCTAGCTGCTGTGGCCGGGGTTGGAGCGCAGGGATTCAAACCGCCGGTGACCGGGGTGGGTATTGTCTACAACCGCGAGACAGTGTTCAACCTCAAGGTGAGTACAAATCATGGTTTTGCCCCCGGCCTGGAGTTTGGTACATTGCGTACTTATTACAAGACTACTTATTACCACGTCAGTTTGGGCGAACTAAAACACCCGAAGGAGCAGCGCCAAAGTGCCGGGCCTTCCGCTACCCGTTCCTTCCGGCCCTACGTGTTTGGCAAACAAAACAACCTTTTTGCCGTGCGGGCGGGTTGGGGCGTAAAACGCTATTATTCTGAAAAAGCCCGCCAAAAAGGGGTCGCCCTCGGCATGAGCTATTCTTTTGGGCCAACGCTGGGCCTGCTCAAGCCCTACTATTTGGTCTTGGGCCGGGTAGGGGAGCTGCCGGGTTCCACCCGGGTAGTACACGAGCGTTATTCCGGGGACAATGCCGAAATTTTTCTCGACAACACCCACATCCTGGGAGCCTCTGCCTTCAGCAAAGGCGTAGGCCAGTTGTCTATTCTCCCCGGTGCCAATGCCTCCATTGCTTACCACATGGATTGGGGTGCTTTCGATGAGTTTGTCAAGGCCCTGGAAATTGGTCTGATGGTGGACGTTTTCACCAAACGGGTACCCATCCTCGTCACCGAAGAGAATCGGCAGGTGTTTTTCAACTTCTTCTTAAATTTGCAGTTTGGTAAGCGCCGGTGAGCGGGCGTGGACATTCCAAGTTTCAAAAACCTGGAAAGTCTCATTGTAATTCCGCCAGCCGTTTGAAACAACATGATTGAACTGCCGATCTTAGAAAATAAAACCGCGCCCGTTGCTGCGGACGCCCGTCCAAAACGCCCCGATTGGCTCAAGGTGCGCCTGCCGATGGGCGAGAGCTACCGTCAGGTGCGTAACATTGTGGACGAATATAAGCTGCACACCATTTGCCAAAGCGGCAGCTGTCCCAATATGGGTGAATGTTGGGGCGCGGGTACCGCTACCTTCATGATCCTGGGCAATGTCTGCACCCGCTCTTGCTCCTTTTGCGCGGTCAAGACGGGCCGCCCCACCGAGTACGATACCGATGAGCCGCGCCGCGTCGCCGAAGCCATCTGGCTGATGAAAGTAAAGCACGCGGTCATCACTTCCGTAAACCGGGACGAATTGAAAGACCGGGGCGCAGAAATCTGGTACGAGACCGTGCGGGCCGTGAAGCAGCTCAGCCCGGACACCACCATCGAAACGCTCATTCCCGACACCAAGGCCAATTGGGAAGCCTTGGACCGCATGATCTCGGCAGGCCAGGAAGTGGTGAGCCATAACATGGAAACTGTACCCCGCCTGTATCGGCTGGTGCGCCCACAGGCCAAGTATGAGCGCAGCCTCGAACAAATCCAGCGCATCAAAAACTACGGCAAGCGTACCAAGACCGGCATTATGGTCGGCTTGGGGGAGTCTAAAGCAGAGGTGTTTCAGACGATGGACAATCTGGTTGCCCATGGCTGCGACATCCTGACCATTGGGCAATATCTCCAACCCACCAAAATGCACCTCGCCGTGGCGGAATACGTCCACCCCGATTTATTCGCCGAATACAAGGAAGTAGGCTTGGCCAAGGGCCTGCTGTACGTGGAAAGCGGGCCATTGGTGCGGTCGAGCTACCATGCGGAGAAGCACGTTTTTTAGAGGTGTCCAACTGACTTCCAAACGGGTGGCTTGGTCTGCTCTATGGCCGTGCTTGAAAGCTTGGCCTATTCTCGCTCTGCTTTTTTAGGCTTGCCTCTAAATCCGCAATGCGTAGGCGAGCCTCTTGCGTGATGTTGCGCGCACCCTGCAGAGCCTCCAACAGGGAGGTCACCAGCGCAGGGTCGGGCTGCGCCACTGCCTAGTCTTCAGCGAGGGCGGGGACTGGCCAGTGGGAATTTCCGAAACGACAAATCTTTTGATTGGCATGAAAGTCACCAAATTCCCGGTCAAGTCTAAAATTATATCTACTATGCCCCGGTTCGCTATTATTCTTCTTTTTGCCTTTTTATCTAATTTTACTGCCACCGCCCAATCCCCGTGGCGTTATTCCTTCGGGGCAGGTATTTTGGGCTGCGGCCGCATCTTGAATTTCAAAGATACTCGCCTGAACGCTACCGAAAAGAACCAGTTGCAAACCTTAGAAACGATCAAGCCCGGCTACATGGCTAGTATCGGTCTGGAAAAACAAATTAGGGAAAACATTAGATTGGGCTTCCATGTAGGCTATCAATATAGCGGTTTTGGATCAAAGACCTACACTGTACCCGATAGTGTCCATAATAGTACCCCACAATCGGCCAGAGGGCGGGATTCTTATATTATCCACCGTATGTTTTTAACTACCTCTTTGTCCAAAACCATCTTTTCCAACCAAAAATCCAGCGTCTTTCTGTCCGGGGGCCTTACGTTATTTTATAACCCCCGTTTTGTTCACAGAGTATATGCGATCAATTCCGATGGCAGTACGGGGATTATCTCGACTACCGAAAAACCGCTGCCGGAATTCCCCAAATTGGATATTGCTTTGAACGTAGGCGCGGGCTATGAAAGGAAGCTCGGCCAGAACACTGCTTTGAGCATCGTGCCCAACCTGCGTTATTTTGTCCGCCCTTATCCGACCCGTGGCGATAAAGTACTCTATGATTATTTATACTTGAAAAAAAAGACCACTGGCCATCTGTACACCTTTGGGCTGGAGGCGCGGTTCACTAAGAACATTGCCAATCCATACTATACTGCACGTCGCTCCAATAAGCTGCCGATCAATCCCCCAGCGCGGTCAAATGGTCTTTCGCTGGCTCTTGGCACCAATGTGGCTTATCTATGCAGCAAGCAGAGTACAGGCGGGCCGGGAGCCTATCTTAGTGCCACGGTGACAAAATCAAGGCTCCAGTTCGGGCTGGCACTAAGTGCTTATTCCATCGATAAGCAGGATAGCGATTGGTACGTAGTCAGCGATCTGGAAAATAAATTTTTTCTCAATACCATCCAAAGTAGGGTAAGCATAGGCTATGATGTGTTGAATCACAGCAAAATAAGCCTCGCTCCTTTAGCAGGGTTTGTGCTGGATCGGCGAAATATCAACACACTGGGTACTTATGAAACCAAGCCAGGCACGGACGAGCTCGTTGGTTTTACATACAAAAACCAGATTCGTTACTCCAGCGGAGCCTTATTGGGAACACAAGGCCATTTAGTGCTTTCCCGCCATCTGAATTTGGATCTTTGGAGCCATTTGCAATGTTTCCCAGGGAAAAAAGCCGCCAATATCGAAAATGCTTTACTCAAAGGAAGTGTGTGGTTAACTGGGGTGGGGTTGGCCTATCTATGGTAGTCTTGGTATAGGTCAGGCATGGTTTATAAAACTATTGTCCAGTTCGGGCGGCACGTCCACTATGTAACACTCCACCAAACATGACCGCCGCGGGCGGCTGATCTACCCTAGATCAGCCGCCCGTTTTTTGTTCCGCTGCGTCTGGCCTTAACGCCGGCCCTTTTGCCAAAAATACCCGATGTTTGCTGTCACACAAGTCTACCCGTCTATGAAAATATTCCTGCCTATTTTGCTCTTGGCCACGCTGTTGCCAAGTGTTGCCCTCCTCGCCCAATCCGGTACAGCCACCAATAAACCCCTGCAATCGCCCGACGAGTTCTTCCTTTTTAAGCGGGGTGAACAATTCACCCCGCACGCCCAGCTCAATGCCTACTTCGAGTACCTGGCCGCCAACGTCCCCACCACCATGCGCCTGGAGAAGTATGGCCTGACCAATGAAGGCCGCCCCTTGCAGGTGGCCTACTTTTCCTCTCCGGAAAATCTGGCGCGTCTGGAACAAATCCGGGTGAACAACCTGCGTCTGGCAGGCCTGGACGAAGGCACGGCTGACCTGAACAACCCCATCGCCATCGTCTGGTTGAGCATGAGTGTACATGGCAACGAACCTTCGGGGTCGGAGTGCAGCCCTATTCTGGCCTTTCAACTGGCCACCCAGACCGAGCCAGAAGTGCGCGAGTGGCTCAAAAACACCATCGTTATCCTGGATCCGGCCCTCAATCCCGACGGCTATGACCGGTACTCCCATTGGAATCGCCAAGTCAGTAACCTGCTGTATAATCCCAATCCCGATGCCCGTGAACACCGCGAACCCTGGCCCGGCGGCCGCCCCAACCACTACTACTACGACCTCAACCGTGACTGGGCCTGGGCCACGCAAGTGGAAACCCAGCAGCGGTTGGTGCTGTACCAGCGCTGGTTGCCGCATATCCACGCCGACCTGCACGAACAGTCCATCGACAATCCCTACTATTTTGCGCCGGCTGCCGAGCCGATGCACGACTTTATCACGCCCTGGCAGCGCGACTTTCAGACCCAGATCGGCAAGAACCACGCCCGCTACTTCGATGCCAACGGCTGGCTGTATTTTACCAAGGAAGTCTTCGACCTGTTTTATCCCTCCTACGGCGACACCTACCCGATGTTCAATGGTGCCATTGGCATGACCTACGAACAGGCAGGCAATTCCAGCGCGGGCCGCAGCATCATCAACAGTTTCAGCGACACGCTCACGCTCCATGACCGCATCCAGCACCACCTCACCACCAGCCGCTCCACCATTGAGATTGCCAGCAAAAATGCCGCGCAGGTGGTGGACAATTTTCGCAATTACTACGCTCGTTCTGTTGTGCAACCGCAGGGGCAATACCAGGCCTTTGTGGTGCGGGAAAGCAACGACCCCAACAAAGTGAATATGCTCTGCCGACTGCTGGACCGGCATCAGATTCGGTACGGGCGGTTGGGCGCGGGTGCCTCCGGCGTCAAAGCGTTTGACTATCGGAGCGGAAAGGAAAGCACCGTTTCCTTGAATCCCAATGATATGATTATCAGTGCTTTTCAGCCAAAATCTACTCTATTGGAAGTGCTATTCGAGCCTGCGCCCCGTTTGTCGGACTCCCTGACCTATGACATCACCGCTTGGGCCTTGCCATATGCTTACGGGCTGGATGTGTATGCCCTGAAAGAAAAAATGGGACCGCGAAAACCACGCGACTTTTACAAAGCCCCGGAGGCCCTGTTGTCTACCTCACCTTACGCCTGGTGTGTCCGCCGCAGTTCCATCGCCGAGTCCGCCTTCGTTAGTGTATTGTTGCAGCAAGGCGTGAAAGTGCGCTATGCTACCAAGCCGTTCACGATGGTCGAACACCAGTTCGAGGCGGGGACATACGTGATCGTGCGCGCCGACAACCGGGCCAACAGCGACGGGCTGGATAGTTTGGTGCGTGCAGCGGCAGTGAAAACCAATGTTTCCTTAGAGGCTGTGTTTTCTGGTTTCGCCAGCAAGGGCAATGATTTCGGGTCGGAAACCTTCATGCCAGTGCAACAACCAAAGATCGGGCTGGTCTATGGCGACGATGTGGACGACAATTCTTTTGGGCATACCTGGTTCTTCTTCGAGCGCGAGATCGCTTATCCGGTCACCGCTCTGCCGGTGGACAAACTACAGCGGGTCAAGTTGAACGACTACAACACGCTGGTCTTTCCCAATGGATCCTATAACCTGACCGACCGGCAAATGACTATCCTCAAAGATTGGGTGCAGGCGGGGGGACGCATTATTGCCTTCGATGGTGGCGTGAAAGCCTTTGCCGGTAAAGACGGGTTTCAATTGGAACTTAAGACGGAAAGCAAAAAGGACACGGCCCGTGTACCCAAGCCCTATCTGGCGGGGGAACGCGAAGGCATCAGCGACCAATTGCCGGGTGCCGTGGTGAAGGCCAAAGTAGACCCCACCAATCCGCTGGCCTATGGCTTGGGCGACCAGTACTTTAGTTTAAAAATCAACTCTGATGCCTATGAAATGTCGGACAAACTGGCCACCGCAGTTTATCTGGATAACGACTACCAGTCTTATGGCTTTATCGGCAGCCGGGTGAAACCGCGCCTGAAAAATACGCCCATCGCCGCCATACAACGGATGGGCCAGGGCCAAATCGTTTATTTTGTGGACAATCCTTTATTTCGCAGCTTTTGGCAGGAGGGTAAGGTGTTGTTTTCCAACGCTTTGTTTTTTTAATTTGCTATATTTTGTTTAAAAATGATCTATCTTAAAACAAAATTGTTTAAAAAAGTCGAATATTGGTTTGCTGTTTTTCAACAATATGGGCTTGCTGCGTACTGGTTTTCACAGATTTAGGTATTTCTATGCAAATCTTGGCGACGCTTAATAAAGACAGAAATATTGGAAAGTAATTTTTGTCGCAGACCCCGTCTCGTTTGTCATCCTGTCGGGAGCCGTCCACGTTGTGGAGCACCCCGTAGGATGGACGGTTCCCGACAGGATGACAAAACGTAGCGTACACTATGGCGTGATTAGCACTACTTGTCCCATATTTTTTAATCGGGATTCACCCTATTAGCAAAACCTGTCCCGCATTTTTGATCGGGATTAGCACATTTACTCCCATGGCCAAAGCCCGGACCATTTTTTTTTGCTCCAGTTGCGGTGCCTCTGCGCCTAAGTGGATTGGCAAATGCCCTCATTGCGGCGAGTGGAATACCTATCAGGAAGAGCTGATCCAGAAGGAGACGGGCAGCGAGGAAAAGCGTCGCTCCTGGGCGGGGGCTTCCAATGGCAAGTCCGATTCGCCCAAGGCTGTGCGGTTACAACAGATCGAGACTGGCCACACCATTCGTATTTCCACGCCCGACGAAGAGCTCAACCGGGTGCTGGGCGGCGGCATCGTGCCGGGTTCCCTGGTACTCATCGGCGGGCAGCCGGGCATCGGTAAGAGTACGCTGCTGCTGCAAGTCGCCATGCAATTGCCCGCCAGAATCCTATACGTCAGTGGCGAGGAAAGCGAAGAGCAGATCAAGATGCGCGCCGACCGGGTAGGCATTTTTAAGAGCGAATGCTACATCCTGACCGAGACCAACACTACCAAGGTACTCCAGCAGGCCCAGGAATTGCAGCCCCAGCTGATGATCATCGACTCTATCCAGACTATGAACACACCGCACCTGGACAGTGCGCCGGGCGGCATTGCCCAGGTGCGCGAATGTGCGGGCGAGTTGCTGCGCTTTGCCAAAGAGACCAATATCCCGATTTTTTTGATCGGTCATATCAATAAGGAGGGTGAGATCGCTGGACCGAAACTGCTGGAGCACATCGTGGACTGCGTCTTACAATTTGAGGGTGACCGGCACAACACTTATCGCATTCTCCGCACCCTGAAAAACCGCTTTGGCAGCACTGACGAAATGGGCATCTACGAGATGCAGGCGGGTGGCCTACGCGAAGTGAGCAATCCCTCGGAACTGCTGCTCAGCCAAAAAGATGAAGAGCTGAGCGGTTGCTCGGTGGCCGCTACGATGGAAGGTCTGCGGCCCATGCTGATCGAGACCCAGGCCCTGGTAAGCAAGTCGGTGTACGGTACACCCCAACGCTCGGCCACCGGCTTCGATATGCGCCGCCTACAGATGCTGCTGGCGGTGTTGGAAAAGCGTTGTGGCTATTTTTTCAGCATGAACGACGTATTCCTCAATCTCGCCGGGGGTATCCGCGTGGACGATCCGGCCATTGACCTGTCTATCGTCGCGTCGCTCATTTCTTCGCTGCAAGACGTGAGCGTGCCCTCGGACGTGTGCTTTGCGGGCGAGGTGGGCCTGTCCGGGGAGATCCGCACCGTCTCCCGGTTGGAGCAGCGCATCGTGGAGGCGGACCGCCTCGGTTTTAAAGAAATTTACGTCTCCAAGTACGGCATGAAAGGCATTGATACCAAGCGTTTTGGCATCCGCGTCTACACCCTGGGCAAGGTAGAGGAATTGAAATCGGCATTGTTTACCTGATTGTACCGGCGGGTTGAGCCGCCGTTTTATAATTTGTGTCGGCGGGTTGAGCCGCCGTTTCATAATTTGTGTCGGCGGCTGAACCGCCGTTTCATAATTTGTGTCGGCGGCTGAACCCGCCGGTACATATTCGGCGGCTGAACCCGCCGCTATGCCTTTTCAAACAACCACCACAAAGGGCGCAACCGTCGCCGTTTCACGACTTTATAATTTGTAGAAATGTATTGCCGGATGTGTTCCAAGGCAGCATCCGTATCGTCCGTAAAGAGCAGCAGGTCAAGATCGGTGGGGGAAATCGTGCCTTCCGTCGCCATGAACTTGATGTAATCCAGCAGCGGCTGAAAATAGTCCATGCCCATCACCACGATGGGGAAGTTGTGCACCTTGCCAGTCTGCACCAAGGTCAAAATCTCGAAGAACTCGTCCATCGTGCCAAAGCCGCCCGGCATGATTACAAAGCCGTAGGAGTATTTGATCAACAGCATTTTGCGCACAAAGAAGTAGCGGATGTTGACGAACTTGTCCAAATATGGATTCTCCGCTTGCTCGTGCGGCAGCGTGATATTGCAGCCCACCGAAGGCCCGCCTGCCTCCCGCGCGCCCCGGTTGGCAGCCTCCATGATGCCGGGACCGCCGCCAGTCATGATGGTGAAGCCAAGGTCGGTGGAAATACGGGTACTAATAGCCCGCGCCGCTTCATAATAGCGGTGGCCTTCCTTGAAACGCGCCGAGCCAAACACCGTGATACAAGGCCCCACAAAATGCAAGGCCCGGAAGCCACGCACAAATTCCCAGAACACTTTGAAGGCGTACCCTATTTCAAGAATTCGGGGCTGTGGGCCTTCTAGAAATACAGGCTCTTTCGGATCGAATAAACGCTGTTTTTGGGTGGGTGCCGTTTGCTGCATGAATAGCGATGATTTGTGGATAGTCAGGGTTATTTATTTCGCAAAATAATCAAGCACGAGGTAACAGAAGGTTTTCACTCCCAACTTCATCCCGCTCTCGTCGATGTAAAAATCGGGCGTATGGTGTGCGGCGGCCTTTTTCTCGTTCCCTCCCTTGGGCATGCCGCCGAGGAAAAAGTAAAAACAGGGAATTTTTTGGGCAAAAAATCCAAAGTCCTCCGCGCCGGTGCGGGCTTTGCTTTCGATTACATTGGCCGTGCCAGCGGCTGCTTGCAGGGAGGGCAATGCCCAGGCACTGAGCGCAGGATCATTGTAAGTGACGGGGGTTTTGTTTTCGATACGTACTTCGGCGGTTGCTCCCGCGCTTTCCGCGATCTTTTGAGCGGTGAGTATTATTTTTTGATGGATTTGCCGCTGCATCGCGGTATCCAAGGTGCGGATGGTGCCCACCATTTCGGCGGTCTCCGGGATGATGTTGGCGCGCACCCCGCTTTCGATTTTGCCCACGGTGATCACGGCCGGGAATTCGGTGAGGTCCACTTGCCGACTCACGATGGTCTGTAAGCCCTGAATGATCTCGGCGGAGACCACGATGGGGTCAATGCCGCTCCAAGGGGCGGATCCATGCGACTGTTTGCCATGTACCGTGATGTAAAACCAATCGGAGGCAGCCATGCTTCCACCCGCGCGGTATTTTATCTTGCCCACTTCGGTTTGCGAGTTGATGTGCAGACCAAACATGACTTCCATTTTGGTAGTGGTGAGCAAGCCTTCTTTGATCATCAACGGGACACCGCCTTCTTCGTCGCCCGGCGGGCCTTCTTCGGCAGGCTGAAATACAAATATCACGGTACCCCGCAGTTGCGCTTTCATACCGGACAGAATTTCTGCTACGCCCATCAGGATGGCTACGTGGGTGTCGTGGCCACAGGCGTGCATCACGCCGACTTCTCCCCCGTTGTAGGTTCCTTTCGCTACCGATTGAAAGGGCAAACTACCGCGCTCAATGACTGGCAGGGCATCCATATCGGCACGAAGCCCAATAACCGGACCAGGCTGGCCGCCCTGTAGAATACCGACCACGCCGGTCTTGGCGATGCCTGTGCGCACTTCCATGCCGAGGGAGCGGAGGTGCGTGGCCACTTTTCCGGCGGTCTTGAATTCCCGGTTGGAGAGTTCGGGGTGCTGGTGGAAGTCGCGCCGCCACGCGATCACTTTCGCTTCGAGTTGATCGGCCTTTTGGTCAGCTTGGTGCTTCAGGTCGGCTTGCGCGGCAAGCGAATGGCAGAGTAAGAAGGTCGGCAAAAAGAGAAGCCAGTTTTTCATCGTCCGTTTTTTTATCGGCCAAAGGTAGGATTCCAGGCAACAAGCAGGGTTAAAGGCTTGATTTTTAATCGAATAATGTGCTACTTCTTGCTTATCTTTGCCGACTTTTTGCTGGTATTATTATGGCTGAACAAAACTTTGTCGATTACGTAAAAATCTTGTTTCGCTCCGGCAAGGGCGGGGCAGGCAGTATGCACTTTTATCGCGGCCCCGGTATGCCCAAGGGTGGCCCGGACGGTGGCGATGGTGGGCGCGGCGGCCACATCTACCTGAAGGCTGATCCGCAGGAATGGACGCTGCTCGATCTGCGCTACACCAAGCACATCTACGCTAAAGATGGCGAAAATGGCCGTGGTGGCCTCAAGACCGGCTCCGATGCGCCCGATATAGTGGTGAAAGTACCTCTGGGTACAGTAGCTAAAGATGCCGAGACGGGTGAAATCCTGCTGGAGATAACCGATCGCGACGAGCTGAAAACGCTCTTTCCCGGTGGTCGCGGCGGCAAGGGCAACAACTTTTTCAAGTCGGCGACCAACCAAACGCCCCGCTACGCACAGCCTGGCGAACCGGCCATCGAAAAGTGGGTGGTCCTCGAGCTCAAGGTGCTGGCCGATGTCGGGCTGGTGGGCTTCCCGAATGCGGGCAAGAGTACCTTGCTCAGCGCGGTCACGGCCGCCACACCGAAGATCGGCGACTACGCCTTCACTACCCTGGCGCCGCAGGTGGGCATTGTAAAGGTGCGTCCGGGGCAGACTTTCGTCATGGCCGACATTCCGGGCATCATCGAGGGGGCACACGAGGGGCGCGGGCTGG
>JAYUXG010000728.1:0-2494 GCA_043753125.1 Saprospirales bacterium
ACCCGGCGTTGCCGCAACCGCCAGCTGCTGGCCTATTTCGGGGAGCAGGAAAGCAAGACTTGCGGCATTTGCGATGTCTGCACCGGGCGCAACAAATCGGCATTGCCAACGGAAGTTTTTGAGACATTGGAACGCAAAATCCGGGAAGTGTTGCGCCACGAGGCACTCCCGCTGGGGGAAATTTTGCAGGCTTTTTCCCTCAGACGCCAGGAAACGGTGGCCCAAGTGCTGGGCTACTTGCTGGACGAGAACAGATTGGAAGAAGACGAAACGGGCAAACTTCGCTTTAGAAAATAGGGCGGATTTATGGAAATGGTTTTTGTTCCTAAAACAATTGTTGTTAAAATTTTTTGAAAAACCACCACGCTTTCCACCATGTGCCTATTTTTGTCAAGCAAAATGTTTGATAAATTATTTTGTCAAAGTCAATTTATGCTACCTATTGATGGAATATATTAAAAAAATGGTAATTGTACAACATTAACAGCCAACAACTAATTAACCAATAACTGCACGATGGACAGCAACTTTTACTTGATCGCCGGTGGGCTGCTGGTTATATTGCTGCTGGTGCTGTTGCGCCGCCAGGCCCTGCCCGCTATCTCGCCTTCGTTCGACAAAGATGGCTTTGTGCCCAAGGAACTATACACCACCATCGCCACGCAAAACGAGACCCTGCGGCGCGACCTGGCCACCAAAGAACAGGAGATTCGCGACAGTTACGCGCAATTGGCCGCCCGCGACCAGGCCGTGCTGCACTTGGAAACTATGTTGCGGACCCAAAAAGGCGAAGTCGAGCAATTGCAGGCGCGTTTCAAGACGGAGTTTGAGAACATTGCCAACCGGCTGCTGGAAGAAAAATCACAACGGTTTACAGCGCAGAACACCCAGCATTTACAATCTATTCTGTCCCCATTGCGCGAAAAAATCAAGGAGTTCGAGGAGAACGTAGACCGCAAGTTTTTGGAGGATACCCGCGAAAAAGCCAGCCTGAAAGTGGAGATCGGCCTGTTGCGCGATCTAAACCAGCAACTTAGCCAGGATGCCCATAACCTTACCTCTGCCCTGAAAGGCCAAAACAAGGTGCAGGGCAATTGGGGAGAAATGCAGCTCGAAGTACTGTTGGAAAAGGCCGGCCTGACCAAACACATCCATTTCCAGACCCAGGCTAGTTTTCGCAACGACGAGGGCCACCAGAAACGCCCGGACTTTATTATCCAACTCCCGGACAACAAACACTTAGTGGTGGATGCCAAAGTATCGCTTACCGCTTTTGAGCGTTATCACAACGCCGAGGATGCCGTCCAGCGCGATCACCATTTGCGTGCCCATATTTCCAGTATTCGCAGCCACGTGGACAATCTCAGCAGCACCAACTATCAGTTGTTATACCAAATCAATACGCCCGACTATCTGCTGCTGTTCATTCCGCTGGAACAGGCCCTCAACGTGGCTTCCAATGCCGATCCCAAACTATTCACCGATGCCCTGGACCGCAATATCGTACTAGTGACCACGAGCAGCCTGCTGGCCACCATGCGCACCGTGGCGCATCTGTGGAAACAGGAAAAACAAACGCGGTCGGTTCAGGAAATAGCCCGGCACAGCGGAATGCTCTACGACAAGTTTGTCGCTTTCGTGGAGGACCTGCGGGCCATTGGGGTACGGCTCGATACCGCCCGCCTGGCTTATGACGATGCGATGAACAAGCTGACCAGTGCCGTGCGGCCAGGGGACACGCTAATTGGTAAAGCCGAAAAGATCAGAGAGTTGGGTGCGCGTTCCACCAAGTCTTTACCTGCCGATCTGGTGGAAATGGCGCGGGAGCAAATGAACAATGAGTGATGAATGTCTAATGATGAATCGCCAATCATCCATTGTAAATAACGAGAGGCATCATTTATAATTTATCATTCATAATTTCTCATTCCCCTTCTGATGTTTCTCAATGGCGTGGGGATTGTACTTCACATTGAGGTTGAGCCACATCAAGCGGGAAATACGGAAAATATAGACGTAGTTGATCACCAGAAACGCAACGAGCAGACTAAAGCTGACCGTCTGCGACCAACCCAATACCCAGTGAAATAGGGCCACGAACATCAGGCAGAACATACCCGTCCACGTGTACGAGATAAACATGGCCCCGTAGTAGTATCCCGGTTCCGGCCAATAGTTCAGGTTGCACTTGGGGCAGCGCTCGTACATCTCAAAAGGTTTGACGAACGACCAGCTACCAGTCAGAAAAGTGTCTCCTTCATGGCAACGAGCACACTTCAGGTAAAAAATGCTGTACGACTTGGTACCTTTTTTGAAAATCGCCATAATTTTGAGGCAGTAGAGGGAATCAGGATAAACGAGAACGCCCCTAAGTTGTTCACTTAGAGGCGTTTGAAATCAAGTATGTAGTCCGTACGGGAATCGAACCCGTGTTTCATCCGTGAAAGGGACGTGTCCTAACCCCTAGACGAACGGACCCTTTGGAGGAAAGCGG
>JAYUXG010000729.1:0-2494 GCA_043753125.1 Saprospirales bacterium
CGCTTTCGGTGGCCGCATCCGCCAACAAATCCGTCGGACGGTGCAAAAAGGCATTGGCCATCAACTCGTGGCGCAGGTAGAGCAGGTTGCGGTAGCCCAAGCCCATCTCCCGGCTCATACTGTTCGTGGATTCGCCCTTCAAAAAACCGCGCAGCACCATCATCACCCTTGAGCATTTCCAGTGGGTGCCTTGAAAAGCCGTTTTGCTGAACACATTGAAGTACGTCGGGCAATCGTCGCATTTGTACTGCACGATCGGCTTACGATGACTCTCGTGCGCGTGATAGTGCGTACTCTGGCAATTGGGACAGCGCAAAGTACCGCTATGAAAATAACCCAACAGGTGCCCATAACACTTATCTTCGTCCAGTAAATCGTCTATTTGATAATCCATGAGATCAACAGGTTTTATTCCCACAAATATACATCAGTTAATCAGGAAGATGAACCAAAAAATTAGATAGGGCTTTTGACAAAGCCTTAAAATATTGCAAAACCAAGAGAAATCTTTGGGAAAAAGTCCGTCAGGTCTTTGATTTATTACCTTGTATGTCAATGAACGTCATTTACAGATTCATCGCAAGGGATATCCTGATTGACATCCCTCTGATTGAATAAGACCATGTAGGAATTTCCCTAATAGCGAGAATCGCTGGCTCAACAATGACTACTTATCACCAAAGTACATGATGCCCGAAAATAAATCATACGCTGATCTTATTTCAGAAATCGAAAGGTTAGTAGAAGCAGGTCGAAACAAGGCTGCACTTGCCGTTAATCAGGTTATGGTAGCGACCTATTGGGGTGTTGGGCGGCATATTGTTGAATACGAGCAAGAAGGCAAGGAAAAAGCAGAGTATGGTTCGCAGTTGCTAAAAAGACTTTTCAGCGATTTGACAATCAGGTTGGGGAGCGGATATAGCCACTCCAACCTGAATTACATGAGGATGTTTTTTCAAGCGCATCCAATTTTGGAGACGGTGTCTCCAAAATTGAGTTGGGACACTGGTTCGAGATTTTAAAAATTTCCGACCCTCTTGAACGCTCATTTTATCAGAGGCAGACAGAACACGAAGGTTGGGGAGTCAGAGAACTCAAAAGACAGAAAAAAAGTATGCTTTTCCATCGGTTGGCAGCAAGTAAGGATAAAGAGGGCATCCTTAGACTGGCGCAAGAGGGTCAATTGGTAGAAGCCCCGGCAGATTTAATACGTGACCCTTATGTTCTGGAGTTCTTGAAAATACCTGAACCTATAATTTGGCATGAAAAAGACCTTGAAAAGAGGCTGATCGAGCAGTTGCAAGAATTTCTGTTAGAGCTAAGAAAGGGTTTTGCCTATGTTGGAAAGCAATATAAAATTCATGTAGAAGGCAGGTTTTTTCGAGTGGATTTAGTTTTTTACCACAGGATTTTAAAATGCTTTGTGCTAATTGATTTGAAAAAGAACGAGGTGGAGCATGGAGATATTGGGCAGATGAATTTCTACCTGAATTACTTTCGGGAAGAAGAAAATACAGCAGGTGATAATGAGCCAATTGGAATCATTTTAGCCCGCGAAAAAAGTGAGTTAGTAGTGCGGTACGCTACTACCAATATAAATGCAAATCTTTTTGTCGCCAAATATCAGCTGTATTTACCAAAAAGGGATGAGTTGGAGCAGAAACTGCGAGCAATTATGGAAGATGATGACATTTTACAACTGCCTGAGTAACGGCAAGTAAAATAATAAAATGGTGTTAACAATCGCTTGCTGCCAAGTCCTCTTAAACGTCGCACCTCACAGCAAGCGTAACGTTCGCAGGAGACCTATCTCACACATTCATACAGTGCATGGAAGCATCATACCGGTCCCGCAAGCCTTCCGTATTTTTCAGTTCGCCAAAAATCTCCTTCACCGTATAGTCACAATGCTCCAGAGAAGCAATCTTGCGGGCCAGGACTCACACATTCAAATAGTGCATCAAAGAATCATACCGGTCCTGTAGCCCCTCGGTATTTTCGAGTTCGCCAAACGTTTCCTTCACCGTGTAGTCGTGGCGCTCTAAGGAAGCGATGGTGCGGGCCAGGTCGTGGCGGTTGACTTTTACGGTCAGTTCGATGTTATCCGGGTCGGGCACCGAGGTGACGAACGCGCTGAGGATGTTGACCCGTTCTTCTTCCATGATGCGGGCGATGGTGGCCAGGGAGTAGTCGCGACGGTTCATTTCGAGCACCAGCACCGCGCCATGTTCGGTAAAAGAGGCGGTGTTGGCAAAGTAGCGCAACAGGTCGTTCTGCGAAATCAGGCCGAGGTAATTGCCTTCATCGTCCACCACCGGCACCACCGTGAGGCGATGGTCGCCCATCAGCCGCATGACCTCAAACAAATGCTCCTGTTCGTGCACGGCGTAGCGGCGGTGCATCGAAAAGTCGTATTCGCTGATGGGTTCGTACAGTTTGTGGTTGAAAATATCCTCTTCAGAGATCAACCCCAGCAGGCGATTGTTCTCCACCA
>JAYUXG010000730.1:0-2492 GCA_043753125.1 Saprospirales bacterium
CCTGGCAGGCTTGGAATGAGGGAGGGCTGTTCAATGCTCTGAGTTCTCCTTTTTATGTCTCGTATGGTTATCCAACTGAGCCTGCTCAGGTCGATCCGCCAGCCGGTTGGTTTTTTGGGGAAGAAGAACACGAGCCGGACTGTGAGGAGCTCTGCCCCCCTGACAAAAAATCCGGCAAGCTGAGCGAACTGGACGAGCGGGTGGCCGCCAACGAGTTCCATCTGCCCAATCACGAGACAGCTACCCGTTGGTCGCTGGAGCGTCGGCTATACCGGCGGCTCAGCGAGGATGCCGAGCTGGCGGAGCCGGGTTCGGTGTTTGAATCCTTCCTGAATGCCCAGGCCAACGAGTTGGTCGGCCAATTGACCGCCTTGGAGCAGGGCATTGAAACGGTCTATGCCCTTTCCCCGGAGGAACAGGACCAATGGCTGGCCGCGCTAACGCAACAGGCACAACTGCGCGAGGACATTGCTTTGCGGGATAGCCTGTTGAGCTTGGCTGACGAAGCCCAGGTACAGGCCCTGTTGGACGAAAAAGCGGCCTTGCTCCAGGAATATGAGGCTATCGGCGACCTGCTGACCGAATGGTGGTCGGCCCAAGTGGCCCAGCGGAACGAACAGTTGGCCCAGTTGACCGAACAGAACAACTCGATTCAGACCGAAGGCCACTTACTAGCCAACAATGAACAGATCGTTCATCGCATCGTATTGAGCCATGTACTGGTGCAGGATAGCAACTTGAGCGACCAGGATCATGAGCAACTGGAATCCATCGCTGCCCAATGCGCCCTGGATGGAGGCGCGGCGGTCTATCAGGCCAGGGCCATCCTGGATTGGGTACAAAACCAGTTGCGGCTCTGGCCGGAAAACTGCGGGAACGAGGCACGAGAGATGGGTGTGGACCGTAATAAAGTGGTGCAGACAAAATCAGTGAAAGGGTATCAAGTTTTCCCTAATCCGGTGGTCAGCGAGCTGACTATAAAATGCCCAACTACGTCTGACGCAGTGCATACAGTCATCTTGTATAATATATTAGGACAGGTAGTTATGCAGGTACAGCTTGCCAATGTGACCAGCCAACTTTCTTTGCAGCCCTTACCTACCGGGGTCTATTGGTTGAGCATTCGTGAAGCGGGCCGCATAGTCTATCAACAAAAGGTCGTCAAAAATTAAACTCACGCAACATGGCTGTCGGTTCCTAACCGACAGCCATTCTTTTTTCCAAAAATATGCGCTTCATCTATATCTTGCTCCTATTTATAGGGATCAGCACCCGGACTATTGCCCAAAATTACCGACAAGACCGGATGCGGGATTTTCAATGGATTTCTGGAACGAATTTTCAACATCATCCATTAGGAGGACGCGATGGGTTTACTTTGGATTTCGCTACGCTGCCGCCAGTGGTAGGGTATCAGTTAAAACCGATTGATTTTTATTTATGTAATGGTAATATTTGTGATAAAGAAGGAATACTGCAATTTTATTCCAATGGTGCCAGAATTATTGGTCTCGATCATGAAGTAATGCAGGGAGGAGAACATATTGATTGGGGAACCCAAAGCACGGCCATAGGTGACAGACTAGGTTCGCCTTATCAAGGAGGGGCATTGATATTACCTAGGTTTGATACAGACAGTGCTTACTATATGCTTTATGTAGCTGGCAACCTGACCGGGGATCCCTCTGGTTCGGTTGGAGTGCGGGTGAACTTGGCTGAAATAGATATGTCGCTGAACGGTGGCTTGGGCAAGGTTGTATTTAAAGATTTAGTCTTGGTCAGTGACTCACTGGACTATGGTAAACTATCGGCCTGTCGCCATGCCAATGGCCGCGATTGGTGGATTATCGTGCCTCGCTGGGAACCGGGTAGTTTCCGCTTGCTTCTTTACGATCCCCAGGGGTTTCACGACCTGGGTATCCAGGCTTTTCCAAATTTTCCACAGTTTAGAAAAGGGGCAGGTAATGCAATTTTTTCGCCAGATGGTACCAAGTATGCCATCATTGATATGTTCAAAGAGATCGAGCCCGATACGTCTTTTTTATTCCATTTTGATCGTTGTACGGGTCTGTTGAGTGAACCGGCGTTACTCAGCCAGGCGAACGATTCATTTAATCTCCCCAATTTTTGTTTTTCCCCCAATTCGCGTTATCTATACAAAACGGCTGGTCGCTGGGTTTATCAATACGATACCGAAGCGGCCGACATCAATGCCTCGCGGCAGTTGGTAGCGACCAATGATGGTTATGTGCATATCTTTCGCGCCTATTTCATGCAGATGCAACTGGCTCCCGATGGTAAGATCTATATGTCCTCGCGCACCGCCGTCCCCCTCCTGCACCGTATTGACTACCCCGACCGGCCGGGCGCGGCCTGCCAGGTCATCCAGCACTGCCTGGACAGCCTGGTGGCCACCACTTTCTGCATTCCCTCCTTCCCGCACTTCCGCCTCGGCCCGCTGGATGGCTCCCCCTGCGATACGCTGGGCCTGG
>JAYUXG010000731.1:0-6171 GCA_043753125.1 Saprospirales bacterium
TACTTGTCTTTGGTATTATGCGACCAGGTTTTCCCGAATTTACATTTTTGGCGACCGAATTTACAATAGAAGCGACCGAATCTACAAATGGCTGGTGAAGAATGCGGACGGGTACCCAACTTGCAGCAAGAATTTCTGGTCCACCATGACCTCCGACTAATATGCCCTGTTAAAGTGCTGCCAGAGAACTGCTCCATTATACCCGCGTCTTCCCGGACGCTAACCCCTTCCTTTTCTTTTGAAGATGTGACCAAATGAAAACTTTTTTTATCTCGCTCCTGCCGGGGCCTCTCCTGGCCGCCTTTTTCCTGCTGTCCCTACGGTTGGTCCCCTTAGGCCTGATCCTGCGTCTTTGCCATGGGTTGGCAAGGAGGCATATCCGTTATGTTTTTCTCACCCGTTAAAGGTAACAAAAAATGTCTACGGGGGATATGGCGATGTGGGCCGTTGGAGATCTCCTGAATCAACAACCATAAAATTGAATAAAACATGAAAAACATTCTTTTGCTGTTGCTGCTCTTCGGCAGCACTTCGGCGGTGCTGTATGCGCAAACCACCTGCACCAACCGCTGCCTCAACTTTGACGGGGCGAATGACTACGTCCAGCTCGCCAACTCCCCTGTGCAGGGCAACGTCAATTTCACTATTGAGGGCTGGTTTCGTTCCTTGGACAATGATGGGCTGACCGCTTGCCCGGGCGGCAACTTTGAACGTATCATCGGCTGCGGCGGCAGTCGGTTGGAGATCGGTGAATGCGCGGGGAAGTTCTCAGTCTTTATCGGACCGGGCGGCTACATGACTTCGGGCGTAACTACTGGGGATGGAAATTGGCACTACTTTACGGTCACCAAAGACGGTGGTGCTTTCCAGGTCTCTCTAGATGGAAGTCTGGTGCTGACCTACAACCTGCCCGCTGGCGCAGCGTTCAATCTGGACAACGTCTTCCGCCTCGGTCGCTGGCCGGGTGGCACCATCACCCCGGAATTCTGGAAGGGTGATATTGACGAAATCCGCGTGTGGGACTCCGCGCTGCCCGAAACCACGCTATGGGCCAATCGCGACTGCAAATTGACGGGTAGCGAAGCCGGATTAAAGGCGTACTACAATTTCGACCAAGGCAATCCCGGCGGCATTAATAGCCCGCTCAACAAATTGACCGACCTGTCGCCTTCCGGTAATATGGGCACCTTGACTGGCTTTGCGTTGACGGGGGCCACTTCCAACTGGGTCTGCTCCGGTACGCCGCAGGCAGCCTTCTGTGGCGACCCAACGATGATCGCTCCGGGTTTGGGCTCTCCGGCCAGCGGCGCGGTGCTACAGACCTCGCCCACGCGCAAGATGCGCTTCGACTGGTCGGCGCCTTACGGGCAGGGGAACAACGTGCAATACAAGGTCGAAATATTCAAGAATACTTCGTCCGAACAAGACACTATCGTGCAGTTCATGCGGGTATTCGCAGACAGCTTTTCTAATCGCCTGAATACGGAAGTTTTGGTGTCGCAACTACAACCGGAACCCAACAAACTGGAGCAATACACTTGGCAGGTCACTACAAAATATACCGGGCCGGGCAGCCCATGCGCAAACGGTTGCGCGTCGGCCCAGCAAGGTTTTTTTCTGCTGGCCAATCCCTTCGACGTGAACGTAAGTGTGGCTTATACGCCGCCGGTCTGTGCGCAGTCGGCCTACACCACTTCGGGAAATGTGCGCTATAACGTGACTATTACGTTGCAGAACTTATCGTTAGGAACAGGAACGGGGGTGCCGCTCAATTTTTGGAAGTATGGGCTTCCTTCGACTGTTTTGTCATCGAAAATCTTTTTGCACGCGTTACCGGGCAACGCAGATGTCTTACCGAATATCACCAACTTGCTGCCAGCTACCTTGCCCGCTACCCTGGCTTTCAACGCCAATTTGCAGGTATCTTTTACCGTAGAAGTACCGATAGGTTCCACCTCCCTGATGTTTCAGCCTTATTTCCATTCCGTGGCAGTCGGCCCCGATGGATTGCCAATAGGCACTATTGCTCCCCCTATCACGATTCCCTTGTCCCCTTGTATCTGTGACCCCTGCAAGGATTTTGTGATACAGGTAACCGGGACGGCACCGCCTGTTGGAATTGCTTCCCGCCCCAGTCTAGACTTCGGCATTTTGGGCATAAACCAAAATATAACGGTCAATGCCGGTACCCGCCCGATCATCCGGGTGCTGGCAGAAATCATTTACTTTGAGCACAGCGCGACTTGTTGCCCCACCATCTGCAACACGAAACCAAACGCACACGCTGAATTTGTAGGAACTGGCAACTTACTCAATGGCGGTGGTATAGGCTGGCAAAATGGTGGACAGCCCATGGACTTCATAGATGGCTCCCCTGGACTTGGCGACCAGGAATCTTCGGCGGTCACCTGGTACAGTGCTACGAGTGCCGGTACGCTGTTGAACAATACACCGATCCACCTGGACATTGCCGTGCCGAATCTGGGAGCGCCCGCTCCCTGCGAATGCTATGACCTGTGCATCCGCTATAGTTTTTTTGACAAAGACTGCAAGGTGTGCGAAGCCGTGCGCTCGTACAGTACCTGCTCCACCCTTCCTTCCGCCAACTGCCGTTAACCTCCACCAAAAAAACGATCATGAAAAAGATAATTCCATTATATGCAGTCTGTCTGCTTTGCCTGACTGCCCTGGTGCCGCTGGCCGCGCAAAATATTAAGATCAATAAATGCCTTATTCCGCGCTCCCTCCTTCTTCCACCGCTGCCTCCGTACACCTATTACTCCGGGGAGCTAATCAACTATCAGCTGCAAATCGGGGTGAACGACGGGAACGCGGTGGACCTCGAGGTAGTGGACGTGCTACCAGCCAAACTGGGCATAGATCCGACCAACATTATCAACCCCAATCTGCCCGGTGGCATCGTGGCCAGTGCGACCGTAACCGGTGGCACTTCGAGTCCTTGTGGTGGCGGGTACCGGTTTGGCGCTACCGTAACCTGGAAGTTCACCGGCACCATTGCTACCGGTACGGTTTTCTCGCGCCAGGTGACCGTCAAAGCTATGGAAGGCGAGACCTACGAATGCCAGCAAATGAACAAAGCCTCGGCTTCAGCCAGCAATTTCCTATGTAATACCGTGATGTTAGTAGGAGTTCCTCCCAATTATGTGACGCAGATATTTTTGTCTAACTCCCTTCTAGTGAACATCAAATCTTCCAGTGACTGGAAGATAGAGAAAAAATCGATCGGCTATAAAGGGGTGAACGTGATCCGGTATAAGCTTACGGTTACCCGCGCCAATTTAGGCACCCGTGTCGGCTACTACAACCTGTACAACCCGGTCCTTGCTGATGTGGCTCCCGTAGGAGCCATCATTACCGGAGTAACTAACAATCCCATCCTTTGCCCGGCATTGGTTACCGGACTGACCAACGTTGGCTATATCACTTTGTGCAAGCTCGATGTTTGTCAGAACTGGCCGCAGTATTTTTATGTAGATGTGGCTTACCCCTGCGCTCAATTTCCGGCAGGCACGAACGTGACCAATTGCATCAAACTCAAGGGACAGAGTCCACCAGACTGTAATACCGGCCAAGCACCGTATGTGGAGGGAGGAGTAGGGATGGCTCAACGACTCTGCGACCCCAGAAAGTCTATTAATCCGCTTGGCTGTCAAAACAATTGGACGGGCATAAGTAACCAATTTGGTGGTGTGGTATACAATTATCCGGTCGCCCCTCCGGCGAACGTAATTTATCCGCCCTTACCGCAGGGCATTTGCACCCAGGATGTGCTACCAGCATTCTACACCACCGACCTAAGCATTATAAAAACTGAAAGCTATCAAGCGAACCACTTTCCAGGCTGCCAGGGGCAGTACCGTATTCAGGTTTGTAATACTGGGAATATGCCCATCACCAATATTTCCTTAGTGGATAACTGGCCGCCCTGTTCATACCTCACCTTATTGTCTACACCCACCTTTTACCCGAACAATGCCTTCAGTGGCATCACCTATGGCTCCGGTGGCATTCCTCCTCTCTGCCCCACCACTATAAACTTCACGGCTAATAGTGGTTTTACGCTGTATCCCGGCGATTGCATAGACGTGTACATGAACTACGAGATCAATGCGAGTACACCCATTCCTACCCTGATCCACAATTGTGTAACCGTAAATTGTACGGGGACTTTTGGCCCACCCGCTCCTTTATGCCCGAACAACCCGCCGATACCTTTGTCAAAAACAGTTTGTTATGACTTTAATACGGAGCCTGCCAAAGCAAAACCGAACATCTGTAAAACGGTACAAGGGGGCACCAACTATCAACCGGAGCAATGGGTGCGATACAAAATATGTGTATCCAACTATGGAGGGGCAGGTCTAACGGGTTCTCTTACTGATTTGATCGACCCTAACTTGACAAATCCGTCGATCATTGGCTACTACTATTCTCCCAATGCCGGATCAATCTGTCCCGACCTGCCTATCAATATATTGCATGGTACCCAGTATCTCCCTAGCACTCCGCTGCCAGCACCCTATATTCCCTATAGCCAATTGCCTTCTGGCTTAATTTCATCAAACCCCACTAGCCCATGGAATATCAACCTGCCTGCACAATGCTCGGTGAACAAATTTGCCACGTTATGCCTCCTCATTCAGGCACAGATAAAGCCCTACACGCCGAGCGGTACTTATCTGAATACGGCTACGCTGACGCCGGTTGGCGGACCACCCATACCACCTGTCACAGTGCCCATCACTGTCGCTCAACTGTTCAGCTTCCAAACCTGGAAATACGTCAAGGGGGATCTCGATGCCGACTACAACACCTCGGGCGCGGCTACGCCGGGCAGCACGGTCAAGTTCCGGATATTCATACTTAACACCGGCAACGTGGCGATCAATGATGTGGCGGTGGGAGATCAATTGGTGGCTCCGCTTACCAATCTTACTGTTATCGGGGCCTCTAAAAGCACTGGGCTTGTCACCGGTCTGCCACCATTTCCCATCGGTCCAGGGGTCACCATTCCGACCCCCTACCTCTATTTCAATACTTTACCAAGCCCCATCGAATGCATCACCAAAAACGGGTGTTCGAATACGACTGCTACCTGCTTACCGGGGCAAACGGCACCCACGACCAACATTATAAAACTCAATTTTGGAACCGGCCTGACTTTGCTGCCCGGCGAATTGTTGACGGTGGAGTTGAGTGCGGCCGTCCCGGTTGGCACACCGGTCGGGGCCGAATTGTGCAACAATGCCTGGGTGGGTGCCTGCAACAAAGTAGATAACTCTCCCACTCAGGTATCCAATTCCAAGGTATGCTTGGTGGTAAAACCCTATATACCAAACTGTTGCCCAACGGAAATGCAGGTCTCTGTAGTACCGGTTGCCAACAGCACCGCTATAACCTATGACGTGGTGGGTCCAAAAATGCTGCTGCAAACAAATTTTACCCTGCTGGCCTCCCCAACCGTGCCAATACAGGAAGTGCGGGTGACGATTGTAGATAAAACAATTGCCTATCAGCCGGATGCCGCCTGTGTACAGTGTTATACGCCGTACAGATTTCTGGGCACTTTTGCTCAGTCACAGGTTACATTACAACCTGCGCTCGGTGCTTTGCTGCTCAACCCATACTCGATCGTAAACAAAGAAATTGTGTATAAGCCAGGGGCACCCATGTTGTTCTACCCCGCGCAAACCTTGGCGGTCAGAATCAGGCTACCGGATTTGCAAAATATTCCCTGCTGCGAAATGAATGGGGAAATCTGCCTGAAATTCGTCTTCAAGGATGTGAACTGCAATTACTGTGAGCAGGTGGTGTGCGTACCGGTGAAGTACTCCGGGCAGTAGCCACCTGCGAATGATCGGTAAGTCAGGCCGCTTCGAGAAGATTTTTTTTCGGAGCGGTCTAGATTTCCCCAACCAACCAATTTTTCCAATAATTCTACTCGCATTGTTCCCCACCATCCTTTTCTGTTTTCAAAAACACCTTTAAAACCATTCACCCCATGCAAACAACCATCTTTCTCCCCCTCCTCCTATCCCTGTTAAGTCTTACGGCCACCGCCCAAACCTGGACGGCGCAGAACAGCGGCACTTCCAGTCACCTCCTCGGCATCCATTTCGTGGATGAGCGCACCGGCTACACTGTTGGCAC
>JAYUXG010000732.1:0-6167 GCA_043753125.1 Saprospirales bacterium
TACTCAAAAAAACTTTCTGATAGATCATTTATATCAAAATCCATGTCTTTTTCAGGGTTCAGTTTTTTATTCCAAAAATATTTAGACTTTGATCCAAAAAAATAAAAACTCTCTGCAAATTCGTCCATGTCATTTAGCCTTGGATCAAGGTTTAGACAATTGAATGCGAAACTTTTGCTTTCGCCTCTATGAAGTATTTTTATACAGCCCTTTTCTTTGTATATCTTTAGTAGATTTAAGAACTCCATGTAAGATTGATCCATTGAACTATTTGTTTTGACTTTTAACATAGTATTTTATTTATTAAAATCACTATGCCATAAAAGACGATTAACAAATACTCATGTACTATGGCTTTTGCTAACTGCTGATTGTGGTAAAGCATTTTATAAATTTAAGATTATCAATTTTTATGCCAGTACGAAACGCCATTTCTCCATCGTTGCGACATTTTTCTTCCAAAAAACTCCAATCATATATTTAAACTCCAGCCACACCATATTTCACTTTCAAACTCCCAAATCCGTAGTACCTTTGCGCCCGCCATGATAAGTCTATCCAATATTTACATCCAATACGGCAATCGCATCCTGTTGGACGGCGTGAACCTAGTGGTCAAACCCGGTGACCGGGCCGGCTTGGTGGGTCGCAATGGGGCCGGCAAATCCACCCTGCTTAAGATCATTGCCGGCGAAATGTCGCCCCAGGAAGGCAATGTTGTGGTGCCTGTCCACTTCACGCTGGGCTACCTGCACCAGGATATGTTGCTGCCGATGGGCAAGACGGTACTCGACGAGACGCTGACCGCTTTCAACGAGGTGCTTGAACTGGAAGCCCAACTCAAAAAAATAGAGCAGGAGCTCGGCGAACGCGAGGACTACGAATCCGACGCCTACCACCACCTCATCGTGGACATGGGCGAAGTGACCGAGCGGCTGCACCACCTTGGCGGCCATACCACGCAGGCCGACGCGGAGAAGGTACTCGGTGGTCTCGGCTTCCAGGCCAGCGATATGCAGCGGCTCACCAACGAGTTTTCCGGTGGCTGGAAGATGCGCATCGAACTGGCCAAAATGCTGCTCCGCCAGCCCGATCTGCTGCTGCTGGATGAGCCGACCAACCACTTGGACATCGAGAGCATCCTGTGGCTGGAAGACTTTTTGAACGACTACGCCGGTATGGCCATCGTGATCAGCCACGATAAGCGGTTTCTGGATAATGTGACTAACCGTACCATCGAGATCATGCTCGGCAAAATCACCGATTATAAGGCTGCCTATTCCAAGTACCTGGAAATCAGTTCCGAACGTCGGGAACTAATGCAGAACGCCTACGAAAACCAGCAACGTTCCATTGCCGATAAGGAGCGCACCATCGCCCGTTTCATGGCCAAGGCCACCAAGACCAAGATGGCGCAATCCATGCAAAAACAACTTGATAAAGTGGAGCGCATCGAGATAGACGACGTGGACATGGCCACTATGCGCATCCGTTTCCCGGAGCCGCCCCGCAGCGGGGAGGTGGTGGCCACTGCCGAATACGTCACCAAAAGCTATGGCAAACTGAAAGTGATCGAACGCGCCGACTTCCAGATTCTGCGTGGTGAACGGGTGGCATTTGTTGGCCAAAACGGCCAGGGCAAGACCACGCTGGCCAAAATATTGGTGGGCCACGAACCAGCCACGAGCGGCAAGGCTGTACTCGGCCACAACATCCACATTGGCTACTACGCCCAGAACCAGGCGGAGACCCTGGACCCGAAACTGACCCTGTTGGAGACGATGGAACAACAATCGCCACCGGAGATGCGCACCAAGCTGCGGGGTATTTTGGGGGCCTTTCTGTTCAGCGGCGAAGACGTGGGCAAGAAAGTGGTGGCCCTCTCCGGGGGCGAACGTGCCCGACTGGCCCTGGCCTGTATGCTGCTGCGACCCATCAACTTCCTGATTCTCGATGAGCCGACCAACCACTTGGATATGCTCTCGAAAGAGGTGTTGAAACAAGCCCTCTTTGATTTTGACGGGACGCTGCTGGTGGTGAGCCACGACCGTGAATTCCTGAGCGGATTGACCGACCGTACCATCGAATTCCGGGACCACCAGCTGACCGAGTACCTCGGCGACGTAAATTATTTCCTGGAAAAACGCCAGGCCCGCGATATGCGCGAAGTGGAAAAACGCACCAAGAGCAACGGCCACGGCTCGTCGGATAATGGCATTGTGGTGCTGGGTTCGGAGGAAAAGAAGCAACTCCAGCGCACGGTGCTGAAGGCTGAAAAACGCATTGCCGATCTCGAAGCGGACATTAAGACTTACGAAGTGAAAATGGCCGATCCAGAGTTTTATAATCGCTCGGAATCAAAGGCGGCAGTACAGAAATACCAAACTTTGAAAGCAGAATTGGACACGGTATTTTCGGAATGGGAGCAGGCAGTGGAGCAGTTGGGGTAATGTGGCCAATGCGTTACAGTCAGTTTCAAATGGCCTGAATATCTGGTGAGCAGTCAGTAGAATTTCGTCTGCGTTCAAAGCCACTCTGAAAGCTTGTTGCTGTTCTTTTTCGCAAAACATTTTAATCAGAGCTAGATGACCATAGCTGATCTCGTCAGCGGTGCCGGGGTGATCTTGGCGTTGACCGCTTTTTTGCTCAGCACCTTGGATCGGATGTCCACGGAGAGCCGGGTGTATTTCTTGTTAAATCTTTTTGGAGGTGCCTTGGCCGCCTCGGGGGCTTGGCTGCTTGGCTCGTGGCCGTTTTGGTTCATGGAATCCGTTTGGGCAGTGGTGGCGGCAGTGGGCTTGTTTAAGACTTATCGGCCTTCCAAGAGCCTGTTATAACACCCTTTGCCGGGCTGTAAGGCACTGCCTTTTGTCACTGATGGAGGCTAAAAACGTCTCCATGAACCTACCTACAGCGAACGCTCAAAATTGATTAGTTTGTTGATTTTCAACCCGCAACAACTCTACTGAATAGTGACCACCTCCGGCCCACGTTTCTACATCCCTGCCCTCGGAAGCGTATTGCTCTTCTTCGGTCTGATCTACCTTTACGCACGGGAGTTTCCCATCCTGTCCAACACCATCAATGTGATGCAATTGGTCGTCGGCTCCATGCTGGCGATGCTGCTGTTGGGTGCGGGCCTGCTATGGTGGTTCCGGGAGCGGCTCCAGCCTTGGTCGCGGCACGTCACCGAGATCGCTTTGGTGTTGACCTTCAGTGTATTGTTCGCACCCTTGTTCGGCAGCCTGCTCAATCGCGGCCTGGGCAAGACCGAATCTCAATCCTTCATTTTTATTGCCGAAACGCCCTACATTGCGATGGGCTACGGTTTCATGAAAAATACTTCCCTGAAACCGACCGGTTATTTTTTGGCCGTAAGCGACCGGAGTGGGCAACGGTTGCGCCTGCGCTACAAAAAGCAGGCTTACTACCCGATCACCCGGCCAGGCGAAGCCATTTCGCTGCCCGTGCGGCGCGGCTTGTTCGGTATTCGGGTGGTAGAGTTGCATTGAGGCGACCACGTATTCCGCCAAAGCGTTTTATCTTTGGCGCAAAATCAATCTTTCTGCCATGAAAGCATTCCTTTTTTGTTGCCTTGGGCTGTTTGCGGCCTCCAATGGCCTGACGGCCCAAACGACCAGTTATTTCTACCCGGAAGAAATGGTGGTCACTGCCAGTACACTCAATCTGCGCGAGACACCCGACGTGAATGGCCGGAAAATAGCCGCGCTGCCCCGCGGAACGCTGGTGCAATATCTGGAAGCGTATAAGGACAATGAGTATGTGCAGGCTGATACGCTTGACACGAACTCGGCCTATGGTGCCTGGCTCAAAGTTCGCTACCGCAACCAGACCGGCTATGCCTTTAGCACTTATATGACCGGTACATACGTGCTGGAATATGAAAACGACATTGTGGAGAGCATTCCGCCTATGCAGTGGTACGCCGTGTACGCCCGCGACTCCTTCGCTGACGAGCTGCGCCGCATTGTACCGCGCGTGGAGGAACAGTTCAACGAAATGTACGGTATGAAAGTTAAAGTGCTGAAAACCAATCAGAAAGACGTGAGCAAGTTTATCGTAGGCACACTATCGACCATGCCCACTGGCTTCAGCGGTAACCTTGGTAGTCTGGATATGAACATGATGTACATGACCCCCTTTTTGGGACCGGGCAGCCAGATCGGGATTTATCCGGGCAACGACCAGAACGACACCATATCCAAGCCGACCTATGGCCTGGCGGCGACTGGATGCGCCCGTTTTCAGGACAACAACGTGGTGATCAGCGACTTTAAACTTACCCTGCTGGACTACGCGACGGAACCGATGTTCCGGCAAGACCTCACGCCGTGGGTCAAAACCGCTTATCCGGAAGCCACTCCCAATGTCCAGTTGCTATGGTTCGGCGACCTCGACCACGACAACAAGCCCGATGCGATCATTCAGGATTGTCCCTACGAAATAGGCTGCCGCGCCTCGTTATTCCTTTCTTCCAAAGCCAGGTCCGGCGAGCGACTGCGCAAAGTGGCGGAACATTTTTGGCCGGGAGAGTAGGTGAGAGCGAGGATACCCCCTCCCAAATTGCACACCTACATCCAAGAAGGCACCGAAATATTGAAAATCGTCGCCAAAATCAAAAGCAGCTTTGAATCTTAATCTCACGCCTCTCACCGCTCTCACGATGCAAATCGATTCGCTCACCGTTCGGGAAGTCCCCGATCCGCGCACCACGCCGCCGCACGTGCTGCCGATCTATGCCACTTCGTCGTTTTCCTTTGACGACATCGAGCAGGGCATCGAGATTTTCAAGAACATCGAAAGCGGACACGCGTACAGCCGCTATGCCAACCCCACGGTGGACGCAGTGGCGCAGAAAATCGCCGATCTGGAGACCCACGGCCTCGACCTGCAAGCCACGGCGATCATGACCAGCAGCGGGATGTCGGCCATTGCCACCCTGCTGCTTGGCACCTTAAAAGCGGGCGATAAAGTGCTGACCCAAGGCAACCTCTACGGCGGCACGACCGAATTGCTGACGATCTTCGCTCAGTTGGGTGTAGAAATCATCATGATCGATTTAAAGGATTTAAACCAAGTGGAAGCAGTACTGCGGCAGCACGGGGGCGTCCGAATGCTGTACTGCGAGACGCCGGCCAACCCCACGCTCGCCTGCGTGGACATCCAGGCGTTGGCCGACCTGGCGCATCGGTACGGGGCATGGTGCGCCATCGACAATACCTTTTTGACGCCGCTGTTGCAGCAGCCTTTCGCGCAGGGCGTGGATTTCATCGTGCATTCGACGACCAAATATTTGAATGGCCACGGCAATTCTATCGCGGGCGCAATAGTGGGCCTGGATAAAACGGTGATGCGCAAAAACGTGTGGCGGGCCATGAAACTGGTCGGCACTAATTGTTCTCCCTTCGAGGCATGGCTGACCCATAATGGATTGAAAACGTTGGCGTTGCGTATGGAACGCCATTGTTCTAACGCCCTCGCCGTAGCGCAATTCCTGGAAAAGTACCCGGCGGTAGAGCGGGTCAATTACCCGGGCCTGGCCTCGCATCCCGACCATGAGTTGGCCAAGCGGCAAATGAAAAACGGTTTTGGCGGCATGCTCAGTTTCGAGCTGCGTGGCGGCCTGGAGGCGGGCATCCAGTGCATGAACCGCATTCGGTTTTGTACCTTGGCCCCGACGCTCGGCGATGTGGACACGCTCATTTTGCATCCCGCTTCGTCGTCGCATATTGCCGTGGCCAAAGACGTGCGCGAACAAAATGGCATCACCGACGGACTGATCCGCGTGTCGGTTGGCATCGAAAATCCAGTGGATATCATTGGAGATTTGGAACAGGCAATTAGCCAATAATCAATAAATAAAGTGCAACTGGCAATAAGCAAATAAACCGCAGGGCAATTGAAATGAACAGATTCTTGCTCCACATATTCTTCCCCTTGTGGAGAGTAGGAGAGGGTTAACTCGCAAATGACGATTCACCGCCAGTCAAAAATACAAACCCTTCTAAACTTCTTTACCCGCCGTAGCCTTTTTCAGGCGAAGGAGGGCTCTAAATTTTCTAAACCAATTACGACATCGACTATGAAAAAATTACTACCATTACTAGTGCTGATCACTTTGTTTGGCAATTGTAAAAGCCAAAAAG
>JAYUXG010000733.1:0-14549 GCA_043753125.1 Saprospirales bacterium
AAGCCATCATGGCTTTTGGATTGGAAATGCTTGCCAAAACTTCCTCCTTGGTTACAGCATCATTGATTGTCCCAATGACGGCATACCCTTCCATCTTTACGGATTCTCCCAGGTAACTGTTCCAGGTTTCCTGGCTCTTAGCCAGTTGTGTAACAGCAGTCTTCGAGAGACCTGCGCTGTTCTTGTCCTCTTTCGGTTGGCAACCAACCGCCGCCATCGCTACGGCGAGTGCAAGGAAAGAGATTCTCAATAAACCGTTTTTCATAATCAAAAAATTTAATTTGTTTAAAACGTTATGGATGAATTATTTGATAGTACAAAAATACTGGTCATCGCCGCCGATCGGTGCAAAAAACCGGTCAGATTGGCTCTTAAGCGGTGAAAAGGCCTTTTCACCACCCCCGTTGCGGGTAGACAAGGGTACGAGGAGTTTTGCGCCTCGCAACAGCAGACTTACACTGCCCCATAGTCTCCAAAACTCCATCTCGTATCCTGTTTAGGCCCGTCTCGCGGTGTTACACTACCTGCGTATAGTAGATTTGCCCGTATATTTCTTCCTTTTTCTATGCGCAGGATTCCATTATTCATATTAGTTTTAGTTATAATTTGTAGTGGTGTTCAGGCCCAGACTTGCGCCGTAACCGAGTACAGCGATAAGGATGGGCTACCAGGCGGGGTCTATACTTACACCTACCAAGATCGGGCGGGTAACCTGTGGGTAGGTACCTACGCGAACGGAGTGGTACGTTTCGATGGGCGCAGCTGGACGACCTTTCCCGCTAGAGATAAAAGCCTGTTGTCCAATAAAGTAGATATGTGCTGGCAGGACTGGCAAGGGCGATTATGGTTCGATCATGGCCACTACGGGATGACCATACTGGATACTAGCGGCCGCTTTATCCCGTTGCCCCCCTCCAAAGCGCGCTCCTTAGAGATCGAACGTAACGCGGTCACGTCCAGCGGCCAAGTGTTTTATTTTAACCATAAAAGCCGCACAATCAGCCGCTTAAATGCCGACATCCGGGAGAAGGAGCTTACTAAACTGCCTTGGCCGGAGAAGGGCCGTGACACGACAGATGGTTCGAGTAACACAATCATCCCGCACGATGATGACTTGGATGGGGCCATTTTCGTGCCTCAAAAAAAGGACAAGACTGACCCCTGGCTGGCTTTTCAGTGGCTCGATCACCGCTGGCAACGCCTGACCCGTCAGCCGCCGGTCGCCGTCGTCCATTTCCAGGATGGGGTGGAGGCCCCGCTCGTGGGCGACACCAAGAGCCTGTATTATTATCGCGCAGATCGTTGGGAAAAAATAGAGCCGCCGATCCTCCAACCCAATGAAATAAAGCCAACCGTGGTCTCCATCCAGTCCGTCCATGCCGATCATTTCCATCGCCGGATGTACGTCATCTGGCGATTGAAAGAGCCGCCGCTGGCCAAGCCGCGCTACCTGCTGGCTGAATACGATGCGCAAATGCGGCTGCTCAACACCTGCATTTTTTCCACCATCCATTTGCCTGCTCAAGTGATGAAGGATCGCTTGGGCACCTACTGGATTTGTTCGCAGACGGCACTGCTGCGCGTTTTCCCCTACCTCTGGACCATCCCCATGGATGCGCCCTATATGGTGCAACAGGCTTGGGGCGTGGCTCAGGCACCCGACGGGCAGATGTGGTTTTCGTCGTATGGTCAGGGCCTAGCCCGTTTTGACGGATTGAATATGCACCCACAACCGGCTTTCTTGCAGCCTTTTACGTATTATGATGAAGGCAGTCTGGTGGATCGGGAAACTGGAAATATGTACTTTAACTTTGAAGGAAATGATCAGATACGGGGCGGCATTTTGCAGTTCGATGGCCAGCGACATTGGCAGCGGCACCTTGATAGTATTTTGTCCACCTACTTGGCTTATGACCGGTCGGGCAAGGAACTGTTGCGGGGTACTTTCAAGCAAGGCCTGTGGGTACTGCCCGCAGGAGCGAATATGGGCAACCCCAAGGCTTGGCATAAAATAGATACTTCCAAAACCACCGGCATAGATTATTTCTTTACCATCCAAACGGCCCTCAAAGATCAACACGGCCGGTATTGGATGGGACATGACAAGACCGGGCTGGCCTGTTTTGACCCCGCTACCCAAACGCCTTGGAACTGGACTAAACAGCGCGATTCCAGCTACTACGGCGTGGCCAGTATGGCCGAAGACCGCTACGGCAACCTCTGGCTGGGTACCGATCGGGGGCTGTATTTCCTGCCCTTACCCGATTATATGCCACCCGGATTTGATGTACGGACCGTCTGGCGACCAGTACTTGACTACACGGGTACCTCCCGGGTGACGGTCTGCCACCGCTACGATGATAGCACCTTGATCGTCGGCAACAGCCGGGGCTTCTTCCTACTTGACCTGAACGCTTTTGACCGAGGGGACGTACGAGTGCAATCTTTCACCCCTACTACTGGCCACGTGCTGGGAGGCATCATCCAGAATGGGATATTTGTGGATCGTCGACATCAGGTGTGGCTCACCTGTACGGGCGGGGCAGTGCGCTTCGACCCACACGCACTGCCCTTTGATACGCTCAGCCTGCCCCTTCTGATTGATAGTGTGCGGAGTGGCCGACACACCTTTACGGATTATTCACAGCAAATTACCCTAGCCAACGACCAGCGCATAGCCCAAGTCTATGTCCATGCCCCTCCCAATTCATTGCTTTTGAGCAGCAGTGTGGCTATTAAATATCAGTTCGATGCCGACACTGGCTGGCAACAAGTGCCGCTGAACAGTGGCCCATTGATTTTCCCGGACCTGCCCCCCGGTAGTCATGAATTAAGGATGTGTACCGACCAAGGCGGCTTTACCTCCACGACCACCGTGCTGCCGCTCTATGTAGAGCATTGGTGGGAGAATTCCATCTTCCTGCTGTGGGGAGGGGTAGGTATGTTGGGCGGCATCGTCTTATGGCAGCTGCTACGTTTGCAAACCACACGGCGAAGACTGGCCACGGAAGCGACGCAACACGCCATTGATCGAGAAATGGCGGCCAAAGACCTGCAAATTGCGCAACAGGATTTGCACCTCGAGCAATCCCGCCGCCAATCGGAACAACTCGGCAAAGAAAAAGACCGGATGCAGGTGCAGGCCATTGTCAGCCAACTAAATCCTCATTTTCTAAACAATGTCTTCCAATGGCTGCAAATCCGAATATCCACCGATCCGGCAGCCGTGCGGGTGGTCGGGCGGCTCGCGGAGAATATCGAAATGGTGTTCAAGAACAGCCGGGCCAAAAAAAGCTACCATTCTCTGCGCGACGAGATGAAGCTGGTGGAAAATTACCTAGTCATCCAAAAATCCAGATTTGGGGCCAAATTAGACTATGAACTACCCGACCCTGCTAGGTTGATGCAACTAGAAAGGGTGCAAGTTCCCTTGATGGTGCTGCAAATACACGTAGAGAATGCTATCGAACACGGCATTCGCAATAATGCTACGGGCGCAGGCCAAGTCAGTGTGCGGCTGCGGGAGGCAGGGCCGTATGTCATCATCGCTATTGAAGATGACGGTATCGGGCGGGACGCTGCCAAAAGCATCGGCTCCAAAGGCACGGAATATGGCACCGGAATGCTCGACAAATTAGAAGATATTTATAACAAACAGAACGAATTGCCCCTACAACACGCTTATGAGGACAATATATTCACCACTGACGATGGGCGGCTGTATGGTACTCGCGTGGCGATCCGCATTCCAAAAGAATACAACTTTCAACTTTAAAACGACCCAACTATGTATCAACTACGTACTGTTGTGCTGGAAGACGACGATGTAGAACGTCTGGCCCTCATCGCAAAACTAAAAACGTTCCCACTGCTGGAGGTGGTTGGTGATGCAGCCAGTGCCGACGAAGCTTATTGGCTTCTGGTCCATACCCGCCCGGCAGTCGTATTTGCCGACATCAAACTGATCGGTAATGACGTGTTCTCCGTGTTCAGGCGTTTACAAAAAGAAGGAATTCCGGTGCCTCCGACCGTAATCATCACGGCTTTCCCGGACTATGCCGAACAAACCCTGAATGAGTACCGACAGCAGGTCGTCAAGTTTTTGCGCAAGCCCTTTGAGGAGCATTGGCAGCAGCAGCTGCGCTCGGCGATTGACGCCTTGGTAGCCGCCCAACCGCAGTATCTACCGCCCGCTGCCGCTGTCGAGGCGCATTTTTATAAGAATTTCCCCCAGCTGATCGCTGCCCTCACCGCTGGCCGGGAAGTAGAAAACAAGACTGCAGATGTAGAGCAGCCTGCTGACGACCATATTTATATTGAAGATCGAGGTATGTATTATAGAATTGATTTTGAAAAAATTATATACATAGAAATCCCTAATAAAAGGCTTACCAATAAGAAAAAACTTACCCATATCATTCAAGATATTCCCAGCTACGAACAGCACCCGACCGGAGGAGAGGCCATATATAAGCCCGTCACCGAATATAGGGTACAATGGACACTGGCCAGCTTGCTAAAGAAGCTACCACCGAATCGCTTCCAACACATCCGCCGAAACTTTATTGTCAATTTGGCGCGTATCCGTCGTATTTATCGGGAACAAGAAGCGTGGCGAATAGAAATGTTGGTAGGAACAAAAATAGTTTGGCGACCCATTGAACAGTCCTGCCACCACACCTTGATGGCCAACCTACATCTGGCTAAAAACAGGAAGACTGATGCATCGGCTGACCCGGCCAATCAAGCGTTACCATTACTCTATTCACCTTCTCTTCCCAAAGACCGAATAGCTGACTTACCGCGAGTAGTTATTAAAATTGATTGGGCAACTATTATGATTTGTCAAATACACGATGCTTCCGGCCTAGCCGAGCAGGGAGAAGCAGTAGATTTCGTTGAAGAAGTGGCCCTTTGTTTTCAGCGCTTTGATGAAATCGTCGCGCAACATCGCCTTGAATTGATTGATGTACGATTAGGACACCGCTATGTGTGCGCAGGTGGCTTTGCCAAAAGCGACCACAACCACTCCCATCGAGTAGTGCGGGCAGCCATCGAAATGCAACAGTTTTTGCAGCAGCAACAAGCGGAACGGAAGAAAAAGCACCTGCCATGGTTTGAACTATGCATTGGCATTCACGCTGGGCCAGTAGTGGCGGCGCAAGCGGAGCCTTTTTATCAGCTGTGGGGCAGCACTTTAAATGAGGCCACCCGAATCGAACATCTGAGCACGCCTGGGAAAATCACGCTTTCGGCCCAGGCGCACCGGCACGTGCAATACGATTTCGGCTTTCAGTGCATAAAAAAAGTGGATACTAAAAGCGGGACAGAAGTAAACGTTTATCAGGTGCTGGGTTAACTGTCAGGTTAGTGGGGGAGTGGCTTTGAGCCACCCCCTCACTTGGAACTAAAACGCTTGGCCCATTCCTTCGCAAAATACGTCAAAATCACATCCGCCCCCGCCCGACGGATACTGAGCAAGGCCTCCGGCATGGCCCGCTCGAAATCGAGCCAACCGTTTTGGCAGGCGGCTATCAGCATAGCGCATTCGCCGCTGACGTGGTAGGCGGCGATGGGCAGCGCGCTCTGGGCCTTCAGGGCCTGAATCACATCCAGATAGTGCAGCGCGGGCTTCACCATCAGCATATCGGCCCCTTCCAGCGTATCCAGCTCCGCTTCCAGGAGTGCCTCGCGGCGGTTGGCAGGATTCATCTGATAGGTCTTCTTGTCGCCACTTTTGGGGGCCGAATCGAGCGCGTCGCGGAAAGGACCATAGTAGGCACTGGCATATTTAGCGGTGTAAGCCAGAATACCAGTCTTGGTGTAGCCCGCCTCGTCCAAGGCATTCCGCATGGCCCCTACCCGACCGTCCATCATATCGGAAGGCCCCAATAGATCAAAACCTGCCTCTGCCTGCGCCACGGACATCCGCGCCAAAATGGGCAGCGTATCGTCGTTGACAATCTCGCCGTTGCGCACCAGCCCATCGTGACCGTCGCTGCTGTAGGGGTCCATTGCCACATCGCTGATCAGGCAACATTCCGGGAAACGTCGCTTGATCTCGCGTGCCGTTTGGAGGTAAAAATTGTCGGGATGATAGCTATAAGTGGCCGTCTGGTCTTTCAGCGCATCGGCTACCGCCGGAAAGACGACAAAGTTGGTCAACCCCAACTCCATACACTCCTCGATCTCGCGGTAGAGCTCATCGGGTGAAAAGCGGAAAATGCCTGGCAACGATTTAATCTCGCTCCGAATGCCCGTGCCATCCAGCAAAAACAGGGGGAAAATGAGGTGTTCCACACGGAGGTGGGTCTCGGTAGTCATGCCGCGCAAGGCGGCGGATTGGCGATTGCGGCGTGGACGACGAAGCATTATTTAATGATGAATGATGAATTATAAATGATGAATCGTGACCCTGATGGGGCAGAACGTCAGTAGCGTAACAAAATTGGATGTGGCAAAAAGTGCGTAGCACCGACACTACGGTAACAGAGGAGACCAGTAAAAGGTGCGTAGCACCGATACTATGGCAAAAAAAACAGGGTACTGACCATTGCTGGCAGTACCCCGTAATAAACCCCAAAAAACCAAATGAAAACTTCTTTATGAAAAATCGCTGCCAGGAGCGATGAACAATGCATTATCGAAAATTGACTACCCCGGTGGGTAGTGTTTGCATGGCAAAGGTATTAAGCGGCCAGAAAAAAACAACGGGGGCGAAATATTTATTTATCAACATTTGCGGCTATTATTTCCACGCCTTAGCGGGATGTCATCGCCATTGGTGCGTACTAACGTAGTTTGCTTACCTTTGTTCAAAACGAATCAAATGGACCCACGGAATACCCAATATTGACTTTACAAATGCTTATGCGAATCGGTTTAATGTCCAACGTCAAAATATCCGGTAATCTAATCATGACTGGCGTGTTTTGTTGTGTTTTGTTGACCACTTGTGGCCGCGACAAGGAAACCATTGTGCAGGCCAAAGTCGCCGAGCGGGTCCAGGTTTTTCGGTTGAAACAACTCAGTGACTGCCGGGCCACCTTACTCCGTGACGCGGAAAAGAGGGTAGATTCGCTGTTGTTGGCCGAAGCAAAAGGGACGTTGGCCGATTCGCTGGCCCGCTTGAAACCCTTCAAACCATCGCAGCCGCCACCCCTGGTTCCCATCGACTCGCTCTCGGTGCGTCCTATCTTCGAGCCGCCGCCAGGCAACTGAACCGGGCATTGGTGCGTCCGTGCAGACATCCTTTCACCAACCGATTTGAACAGCAACGCACATTCTTTCCGACGAATCGTGTTCGTTACCGTCTTTTGCGGCTGGGCCGGGCTGGCGTTTGGGCAACGCATAGAGGCATTTTCCAACCTGCGCATCCGCATCATAGCCGCTGATCAGCCAATGCAAGTGCTTGATTCCCTGACCATTGCCGCGCCATTGGTTGCCGTGAGCGAGGTGACCACGGGCCAGCCGTTGGACCTGCGTTTTTTTTCGCTGCATTCCAATTACCTCCATATTGATACCACCGGGCTGCGAGCCAGTTGCCCCGATTGCCGCCAACTGCGCATCCAATACCGGGTTTGGCCGTACAACCTCGCGGCCCGCATCAGCCGCCTGGATACCACTGCCATTCGCCGTAGCACTAGCGACGATCCTATCGAATTTGACTACTCGCCCTATGCACCCAGCACCAAGCCTTGGGAAACCGGCGGCTTGGTCTCCAATGGGGCCTACACGCGTGGTATCTCTTTTGGTAATAGCCAAAATCTGGTCTTCAACTCCAATTTAAATCTCCAATTGAGCGGAAAACTCGGCAACGACCTCGAGCTGCAAGCCGCCCTGTCCGACAATTCCGTTCCCCTGCAGCCCGATGGCACGACCCGTCAATTGCAGGAATTCGACCGTATTTTCATTCAGTTGAAACGCAAAAGCACCATCCTCACGGCGGGCGATTACGATCTGGTACGGCCTGCGCATGGCTATTTTTCCAATTACTTCAAACGTCTGCAAGGCGCAATGCTCACTTTCCAATACGGAATGCGGAATGCGGAATACGGAATCAGGGGAAAGGAATACGGAATGCGGAATGCGGAATACGGAATAAAAAAGAAAGATGCAGGAGGACGTAACAGCGAGCAAATTCCGAATTCTGTACTCCGTACTCCGAATTCGTCGGTTCCGCATTCGAAGGATTCTTTGTCAGTGCGCTTGGCGGCAGCGGTGTCACGGGGGAAGTTCACCCGCCAAACCATCGCCGGGCAGGAGGGTAACCAAGGGCCTTACCGCTTGCAAGGTGCAGAGGGAGAACGCTTTATCATCGTGCTGGCCGGCACGGAAAAGGTTTATAAAGACGGCCAACTCCTGCGCCGGGGCTTGGGCGACGACTACATCGTGGATTACAATCTCGGTGAACTGACCTTTACGACCCGGCAGCTCATCACCAAAGACAGCCGCATCATCGTCGAGTTCGAGTATGCCGTGCAAACCTATCTGCGCTCCACCACCGCCGCCAACCTGAACTGGAGTACCCGCCGGGCGCAGGTGTACGCCAACTTTTATGCCGAGCAGGACAGCCGCAACAACGGCGGCGCGCAAGACCTTTCCCCTATTCAACGGCGCAGCTTGGCCGAAGCGGGGGACAACCTGCGCACGGCCTTCGTATCCGGTATCGATACGCTGGCCCTGTTCGACCCGGCACGGGTACTCTACCGCAGTGTGGACACGGTGGTCTGTGGCTCGGTGGTGCCTATCTTGGTGTATAGTATCGAGGCCGACGACGCGCGTTTCGCGGCTCGTTTCACAGAGGTGCCGCCGGGCCAGGGCAACTATGTGCAGGCCACCACTGCCGCCAATGGCCGGGTATATCGCTGGGTGGCTCCTGATGAAGTGACCTGCCAACCGCGTGGCAATTTCGAGCCGGTGATCCGCCTGATTGCCCCGGAACAGCGACAACTCTTCACGGTGGGTACGGAAATGCAGCCTTTCCGGGGCAGCCAGATACAAGCCGAGGTAGCATTGAGCAATAATGATCGAAACCGTTTTTCCCCGCTGGGCAATGGCGACGACCTCGGCGGAGCAGGCTTTTTTAAAGCAAAACAACGACTGGTTAACGAAAAAAAAGGCTGGCTGGCCCAAGTGGACGGCAGCTACGAATACACCGCCCGCACGTTCCTGCCGCTCAATCCGTACCGGCCCGCAGAATTCACCCGCGACTGGAACACGAACACCCGGCTGGACACCGTGGCAGAACAACTCGCCCGGGCAGGCGTCACACTGCGGAAAAAAGGTTGGGGCGAAAGCCGGTACGAATACGGTACGTTTCAGCGGGAAGGTTCCTACGACGGACAGCGGCATTTTGGCCAGGTACGCACCCAGCGGCGTGGTTATGCCTTTTTCGCGGAGGCCAATCTGTTGCAAACGGAAGGCCGCTTGGAGCAGACGCGCTTTTCCAGGCCCAAAGCGGAGATTTCCAAGACCTTTTTCTTTAAAAATCGGCCGCTGTCATCCGCTGTGGACTCGCTGGCTCGACTGGATTCCGTGGGCTTGCCATCACCCGCCTTCAAGATCGGGCTGTACGCTGAGCGCGAACGCAATGCACGCCGTACGCTTCGGGCCGACACGTTGGGAGCCGCCAGTTTTTGGTACGATCTGTACCGATTGTACGTACAAACTCCTGAAAATGAAAGCGTTTGGCAGTACGGTGGCTTTATTTCAAGGCGTACCGATCTGGCCCCGGTCGGTGCTGGTTTTCTAAAAAATACGGTGGCCGACGAGCTCAACCTCACTGGCAAGTGGCAGCCAGCCCCTCTTTCCCGCGTTGGCAAACGTCGGCAAGTCGGCCAAAACCTGGCGTGGAACTTCACCTACCGCAACCTGCGTATTCTGAACGCAAAACTAACTACCCAGCTGCCACAAAGCACTTATTTGGGCCGTGTGGACTACAATGTGACCGCTTGGAAAAGTGCTTTTGCCTTCAATACCGGCTACGAACTCGGCTCCGGGCAAAGCCCGAAAACGGAGTTCAACTATGTGGCGGTCAATCCCGGCGAAGGTCAGTTCACCTGGGTGGACCGCAACCGCGACAGCATCTTGCAAGTGGACGAAATGGAGATCGCCGTGTTTCAGGACCAGGCCAGCTACATCCGAGTAGCCGTGACCACCACGGACTACGTGCGCACCAACAATGTAGTATTGAACCAAAGCCTGCGCCTCGATCCGCGTCTGGTCTGGGCCAACCGGCGCGGCTGGCGGCGGACATTGAGCCGTTTTTCGACGCAAAGTACGCTACAGATCAACCGCCGCACCTACGCCGATGCCCCGGTGAATGCCTGGAACCCTTTTTTACGTGCTCTAGCCGATACCGCTTTGGTAACGGTGAATGCCGCAACGCGCCACGTGCTTTTTGTCAATCGCGCCGACCCGGTTTGGGACGTTTCGCTGGGGCAGGGCGACAACCGCAGCCAAGTGGCCCTCACCACCGGCTTTGAGCGGCGGCGCAACACCGAGTGGACGCTGCACGGACGGCTCAATCTCGGACAGCAGTGGAGTACCGAGGGTGATGTAGTGCGCAGCGAAAAGTCGAGTGCCAATGAGTCTTTTGAAAGCCGCAATTACCTCATCCGCAGCTGGGAGGCTGGCCCAAAATTGACCTGGCTACCCACCCGTACCTTCCGTACGGTGATGCAACTGAATTGGAAAGACAGTCAAAATACGCTGTCCAGTGCCGAGAAAGCCACCCAAACCGATTGGAAGGCCGAACTGACCTGGAATCCGCAGGCGAAACAGAGTGGGCAGAGTTTCCGGGCAGCCACCTCGTTGCGGGTCAAGGGTACTTTCGCCAACATCCGCTACACCGGCCAACCGAATACCGCCGTGGCCTTCACGATGCTGGAAGGTTTGCAGGACGGTAAGAATTTTTTGTGGAGCCTAAATCTGGACCGCCAACTGTCGCGCAGTGTGCAACTTAGCCTGAACTACGAGGGCCGCAAAACGGGGGAGGGACGAGTGGTGCATGTAGGGCGGGCGCAGGTGCGGGCGGTTTTTTAAAACTACTTCACCCCTATTCCCCGCGTCCCCGCCCACAATTTCAAATCTTGCTTATTGATTGCTGCCGCCATCAACTCGGGAAACAAATCCGGCGTACAGGCAAAAGCTGGAATATCAAGCGCGGCCAAAGCAGCGGCATTGTCGTGGTCGTAGGCAGGTGCCCCTTCATCGTTGAGGGCCAGCAGCACAACCATTGTGATGCCAGACAGACGCAGGATAGCGGCTTTTTTAAGCATTTCGGCACGGTGTCCTCCTTCAAAAAGATCGCTGATAAGTACGAGAATAGTGTCCTGCGGATTTTGGACGAGGGTTTGGGCGTAGCCGAGGGCCTTATTAATGTCTGTCCCGCCCCCAAGCTGGGTACCAAAGAGCACTTCCACTGGGTCGTGCAACTGCCCGGTCAGATCCACCACCGCCGTATCGAACACCACCAAACTGGTACGCACCGCCCGGACACTGGCCAGCACCGCCCCCATCACCCCCGCGTAGACCACCGAACTGGCCATGCTGCCGCTCTCATCCACCAGCAGGATAACATGGCGCAGGGCTTGGCCTTTGCGCCCGTGGCCGACGAGGTGCTCGGCAATAATGGTCTGGTGTTCCGGCTGATAGTGTTTCAGGTTTTTATAGATCGTGCGCCGCCAGTCTATTTCGTTATGGCGGGGTCGGCGGTTGCGGACGCTGCGGTTTAAAGCACTTTGCACGGCCTCCCGCAACGGGTGCCGCAGTTTTTTCTCCAATTCCTCCACTACTTGGCGCACCACGCGGCGAGCCGTTTCGCGGGTCTCGGTGGGCAAAGCTTTGCTCAGGGCGAGCAATGCACCAATCAAGTGTACGTCCGGCTCCACGCTGGCCAGCAGTTCGGGTTCGAGCAGCATCCGCGTAAGGCCGAGCCGTTCAAGGGCGTCGCGCTGCATCACCTGCACCACCGGCGCGGGAAAGTATTTACGGATGTCGCCGAGCCAACGGTTCACATTGGGCGCGGAACTGCCGAGGCCACCCTTGCGCTGGCCGTCGTACAAGGCTTCCAGTACGGCGTCCATACCTGCACCGGCTGCATCAAGCGGCACATCTTGTTCCGGATCGGCTTTTTTACCGAGGATAAGGCGCCAGCGTTCGAGCGAGTTCAAAATTAGTTAGGTAGGAAACAGATGTTAGGAGTTAGGGGTACTGTTGCGTATTTTTTGTTCAATGTTGGTAGTCGAATACCCGGTCACGAAAGGCAAGCTACGTACTTGACCGCCATTGGCCAATACCCCTGCGGAGCCGACGATTTGTTCCGCTCGCCAATCGCCGCCTTTGACCAGAAAATCGGGTTGCACGAGCTCGATCAACAGCAGCGGGGTGTCTTCTTCAAAGACTATCACGGCATCCACCATTTCCAGCGCAGCAAGCAGGTGGGTGCGGGTAAGTTCGTCGTTGATGGGCCGGGTGGCACCTTTCAGCCGCCGCACGGAAGCCGCACTGTTGAGGCCCACTACCAGCCGGTCGGCGAGGTCGCGGGCTTGGGCCAGATAGTGCAGATGCCCGTAGTGCAACAGGTCGAAGCAGCCATTGGTAAAGACGATTTTCTCGCCTCTTATCCGCCATTGGGCAAGGGTGGCGGTGAGTTGCGCCGGGGTCTGTATTTTAGATTCGATCTGAGAGAAAGAGGACATTTCTGTTAATGTGCTAAGGTGGTCAATTTGCTAATATACTAATCCCCAATACATTTCGCCTTTTTTCAATGCGTTTCCAAACGCGCTGCTGGCCGGTTTATAATCGGCAGCAACACCAACGCCAGCACCCCGCCAATAATATTGTAAAAAATCTGGATCGCAAAAAAGGCGATGTTGGCGTAGGAAAAAGCATTGCCGCCGCTGATGCCGTATAATGCCAGACCAGCGATGACCAGTGCGTGAAAAGTGCCCATGCCACCGGGGGACGGTATGACGAAGCCCAACGTACCAAACACAAAGACCATGAGTGCCGCACCCGCGCCCAGCTGCGCCGTGGGCGGAAAAGCCTGCAAATTGAAGTAGCATTGCAGAAAGAACATCAGCCAGATGCCCCCGGAATACAGCAGAAACAAACCTGGCCGTTGGAGCCGGAACACGCTGCGCAGCCCATCCCAGAAACCTTTCACGAGGGTCGAGACTTTTTGAAAGACCGGGAGTTGCTGCAAACGATTCCAGAAAACTACCAGTGCTACCACACCCGTTACTGACAGTCCTAAGGCGGTCAGTACAAAGGTGTTTTGCAGCATACCACCACTTTGGCTGCCTTCGTTCCCACGCTGCGCCAAAAAGTCCAACAGCGTTTTACCCTCAAACAGAAAGGCCAGACCGACTACCAAACCCAGGCAAACAAAGTCCATCAGCCGGTCCACGACCAAAGTGCCCATTACTTTTTCCACCGGAATTTTTTCGTAACGGGCCAGTGACCCCGCCCGCACCACCTCGCCGATGCGCGGGAAACCGAGATTGGCGAAGTAACCCAACAAAATGGTCAGCAAACTATTGGCGAAGCCCGCCCGGTAGCCGAGCGGCGCGATCAGCATTTGCCAGCGCAGCGCACGCAGGGCGTTACTGACCGTGAAGGCCACCACGACCGCCAGCATCCAGCCCAAATGTATGGTGGAGAAGTCGTACCACAACTTGTCCAGCAGGCTACACTGGGCCGTGGGAACACCATCCAAGCGGCACTGCTCCTGAAAAGCGGTGTTCTGGCTGCGAAACACCAAGGTTAAAATAGTGATGCCGATGCCGAGAAAGAGGAGGAACTGGAGGGCCTTTTTTAACATGGGTGAGATGAGATTCAATCATTCAACTTCAACACCTTCAAAAACGCCTCCTGCGGCACCTCCACATTGCCAAACTGCTTCATCTTCTTCTTACCTTCTTTCTGCTTTTCCAGCAGTTTCCGTTTCCGCGAAATGTCGCCGCCGTAGCACTTGGCGGTCACGTCCTTGCGCAGGGCACTGATGGTTTCGCGGGCCACCACTTTTTGCCCAATAGCAGCCTGGATGGCGATCTGAAATTGCTGGCGAGGCAGCAGTTGCTTAAGTTTCTCGCACATCCGGCGGCCCATGCCTTCCGCTTTGGAACGGTGGACGAGCGCACTGAGCGCATCCACTTGTTCGCCGTTGAGCTTGATGTCCAGTTTCACCAGATCGGTGTCGCGGTAGTCGAGCAGGTGATAATCGAAGGAGGCATAGCCGCGCGAAATGGATTTCAGGCGGTCGTAGAAGTCGAACACGATTTCGGCCAGCGGCAGGTGAAAGCTCATTTCTACGCGGGTGGGGGTCAGGAAGTGCTGTTTTAGCAGAATACCGCGCTTGTCCAGGCAAAGCGTCATAATGTTACCGATGTAATCCGGCTTGGTGATAATCTGGGCAAAAATGTAGGGTTCCTCGGCCCGCTCCAAGTGGTTGGGGTCGGGCATTTCGGTGGGCTGGTGGACCATGAAGCGATTACCCTTCATATCCGTAGCATAGTAGGGCACGTTTGGAACGGTGGTAATAA
>JAYUXG010000734.1:0-2485 GCA_043753125.1 Saprospirales bacterium
TCTCTTCCTGAAAACGGATCACCTCTTCCATCACTTTTTCCAGTTGTTCGGCACCGATGCGCTTCATCAGGATTTCGTGCTTGCGATCAAGGATAAAAATCTGTGGCGTGGTCTTCACATCATAGATGGTATTATACCTGCTCTTGATGTAGGGGTCGTACGTATTGAGAAACAAGAAGTCCGTGAAGCCCTTTTCCTCGATGCTTTTCCAGCATTCCGGGGCTTTGTCCGTCTTCGCCGTGCAGACGGCGAAGACCTTGACTCCGCGAGCCTTAAACTTGGTGGCAAAATCCACCATGAACGGCGCAGACTTTTTGCAGTGGCCGCATTCTGGGTCCCAGAAAAACAGCACCGTGTAATCGGCATCCACATCCCACAGAGTGACGGGTTCGTTTTTCTGGTTCAGCACGCTGATGTTCGGCGCAGTCTTTCCAATTAAGATCGGCTCCAAACGGTCGGCATTATCGCATATTTTGGCCAAGTCTTCTTTTTTGGTCCACATCGCTTGGCCCTTACAATAGTATGCTTTGGCGATGTGTACATAGACGGCATCCATGCCAACTATGTTCGATTTGGCATAGTAGTTCAAGAAGTGCACTAAATAATACTTGTAGTTATCGGTATTGCTTTTCAATTTATTCAGTACAAAATCCACAGATTGGTTGATACTGTCGGGATGCTGCACCGTGAATTTGGTCACAAACTGTTCGATCCGGCCATGCAACACCGGAGAACGGAGCATACAACGGTCCGCAATATCCAGATTGTCGAAAAAATGCTGACGGTACCAGTCGCGCTTCTGCATGAGTACCGCTTTTTCTTCTCCTTTGAAGTCGGGGATTTCCGGCTCGAGGGAAGCCCGCACAATCTTGGCCGTCATGGTGCCGGGATGCTTGGCCAGTACATTGGCCTGATACTTCTTTACTTCCTTATCCATATCCGCCAGCTGCGCCATGAGGCGTATGGAGTCGGCTGGGTTCGATTTTTGCCTTCCCAATTGGGCCCGCAGTGTATCGGCCACCGGGCGCAGCCGCGCCAAATACTGCAAATAGTCGTAAAAATATCCGTTGTCGTCCGAGCCTTTTATATTCATTTTTTCCACCGTCTGCTTGGCATCGGTGGTGATCGTAAAGTCCTGATCATCTTCGGGCAGCAGGAACTGAATGAAGGAGTTGTCAGTTTTTAGCACCAGCAAATACACGCCGCAAGGCAACAAAGTATCGGCCTGAAAAGTGAAATAACCATCCTGGCCCACTTCCACGGTATCCTTTACGTAGGGTTTTTCGCCATAGTAAAAGCCGAGGATCAGTTGCTTTTCGGCGTAATTGTCGAGCTTGACCCGAATGTTGTACCCACCGGCGTCGGCGTGCAACACAGCCAGACAACCACAAAGCAGGATGGGCAGGAGGGCGATAAAACGTTTCATTCGCAAGGAATTGAACATGGAATAATGGTTGATAAAAAGGTGGATGAGGGTTTATAAAAAAGGGGTATGAAAAAGGTTGATAAGGTGGTTGGGCGGACAAATATCCGATGCGACTGTTTGTGCAAACGGGCTTTTTGCAATTGTTAACAGTGAAAGTCAACTGATGGTCTTTCTTTGTGGGGAATGGTCCACCTTTTTTCACTTTAAATTTAATACATCATACTGTTAGGCGAACAACCCGAACCCCTCAAGCCAGACCTCCTCATTACCGATTCTAAGGCGTCTATCTGGCCCGATGCCACCATTGATCTCTCCCGTCTCGATGCCACTGAGCTCCTCCTCTTCGATTCCAGTCCTGACGGCAACCAAGCCGAGCTGGAGGAAGAAAAAATGGCGGAAGAAGACGAAGCTGTCTAATCAAATCCTCCACTGCTGGCGTGAGGCTCCACTTTGCGACTACTATCCTTTTGGCTCTGCCCGCTTTTTTGTCTATGTCGGGTAGAACCCGACCAGTGTGGCGACGCGCCAGCAAGGGGGACTTTTTACAATTGTTAACAGTAAAGGGTTTGTTGACTAGTCTATTGGTTGATGCATTGGTCAGCCATAACGCTGTATGACACTATCTGCCATTGCCCAACAACAATCAATTGACAACCACTTATAGGTCATATTGCTTGATCTTCCGATACAGCGTCCGTTCGGAGATTTTGAGCTCTTCGGCGGCCTCCTTGCGGCGACCATTGTACTTTTTCAGCGACCGCTTGATGGCTTCTTTTTCAATCTCGTCCATGGCCAACGGTGATTCCTCCACCTCGGATTTATCGAAGCTGCCATTGTTTTTTCCCGAATCGATGATGATCGGCGTCACTCGGCCAGGGTCGTCCATGGGATAGTAGGCGGGCCGGTTGTCGGCATATTCGGCGGTAGATAGCCGTTCACTAGTGTCATAAGACCGCTCTGGGGCATTGGACTGCAACTGGCGCAGGTGGCCAAGATCGGGCATCCGCAAATTGTTGCTCTTCACCAATTCGTAGAACATGGCCTTGAGTTCTTTCAGGT
>JAYUXG010000735.1:0-14506 GCA_043753125.1 Saprospirales bacterium
GCACCGACACCGACGAGGTGCAACTAACTTTCAACGGCTCCCCTACTGCGGGGCAGATCGCCCATGATTGCGATGGGGCCAACCAAAATTATACAGTCACTTTCCCGGTCACCGGCGGCACGGCACCCTACACTGTACCGGGCGGGACGGTAGCCAATGGCGCCTTTACCTCCACTGCTATTCCCAGTACCCAGTCGTACTCCTTTCAGGTGACGGATGCCAATGGCTGCCAATCTGCCATGCTGACCGGTTCCTTCAACTGTTCTTGCAGCACCAGTGCCGGTACCATGAGCCTTGCGCCACTGTCCGCCTGCGAAGGTAGCAGCGTGACGGCGACTCATACGGGCGACCAGACGTTGGATGCCAATGACGTGACTGCCTATGTGTTGCACGCGGGGAGCGGTACTACCCTGGGCACGGTGCTTAGCCAAAATGCCACGGGGGTATTTAGTTTCCAGACTGGAATGGCCTATGAGACCACGTATTACGTATCGTTTGTGGCGGGCAACGATTTGAATGGCCAACCCGATCCCACTGACCCCTGCTTCTCCGTAGCCCAAGGTCAGCCGGTCGTATGGCACGAAAACCCTACCGCCAATGCTGGGTTAGATGCCGACACCTGCGGTACTGCGCTGCCCCTCACTGGTAATACCAGCACGGGTGCTGCGGGTAATTGGTCGGTAGTTAGCGGTCCTACTGGCGATACGCTCAGCCTGGGCAGTGTCCAAAGTGCGGTTACTACGGCTATGGCCAGCGGCTTCGGCACTTACCAGTTGGTTTGGACAATTGACAATTTGGGCTGTACTGATACCGATACTGTACAATTAACCTTTAACGGTACTCCGGTGGCTGGTCCAGCGGTAGCCAGCTGCGCAGCGGACAATCAGGACTATACGATTAGCCTACCGCTCAGCGGCGGTACGCCCCCTTATTTGGTGAGTGGCACTACAACGGCGAGTAACACCTTTACCTCCACGCCGATTGCCAATGGTGATACTTATATACTTACCATCATTGATGCCAACGGCTGTGCGGCTGCCGATGTGACCGGTTCTTTTATTTGCAACTGCACCACCCAAGCCGGCAACATGGAGGTAGCACTCCTCTCTGCCTGTGAAGGCGGTAGTCTGACCGCCACTCACTTGGGGGGCGAAATTTTGGACGGCGATGATGTAACCGCCTACATATTACACACGGGCAATGGTACTACGCTGGGTACTATTTTTGACCAAAATGCAACGGGGACGTTTGATTTCCAGAATGGTATGACCTACGACTCTGCTTATTACGTGTCGTTTGTGGTAGGCGACGATTTGAATGGCGAGCCAGACCCAGCCGACCCCTGCCTCGCCGTAGCGATTGGTCAGCCGGTCGTTTGGCACCAAAACCCGGTGGCCAACGCTGGGATGGATGCCGATACCTGCAGTCTTACACTGGTCTTGAACGGTAGTGGTGGAGCGGGTCAATGGACGGTTAGTAGTGCCCCCAACGGCGCGACGCTCCTGTTTGCCAATGATCAGGCTGCGCAATCGGCAGTCACCGCTTCGACGACTGGAACGTACTCGCTCACTTGGACCGTCTCGGCCAATGGCTGTGTCAGTACCGACCAAGTGGATTTGCAATTCAACGCTTCTCCCTCGCTGGTGGACTTGGTGCGCAGTTGTAATGCTGCCAACGAGAATTTCACCGTCACGCTTACTTTGACCGGTGGCACCCTACCCTACACTGTGAATGGTACTGTGGTGGCAGACAGCACTTTTGTTTCTGCGGCTTTTTCCAACGGACAGACCTACACTTTTAATATTGGCGATGCCAATGGTTGCGCCGCCCCGGCAGTAAACGGTGCCTATAGCTGCAATTGTGCTACCGATGCCGGCACGATGTCGACAATCATGCTAACTGCCTGTCAGTACGACTCTGTTACTATCACTGCAAACGGGGACCAATCGCTGGACGGTAACGACGTGACGGCATACGCACTACACGATGGAGCGGGTCCTGCGCTGGGTACCGTTTTGTCGCAGAACACTACTGGCACATTCTTTTTCCAAAACGGGATGATTTTTGGGAAGACTTACCACGTGTCGCTCTTAGCAGGCAATCCGTTGAGCAACCAGCCCAATCCGCTGGACCCTTGCTTTTCGGTAGCCATTGGACAGCCGGTCGTTTGGCTCCAAAACCCGCTCCCCTACGCTGGCCCGGACACGGCGGTGTGTGGATCGACTATTACCTTGCAAGCGGCCAGCGGTAGTTTCGCAGGCGTTTGGTCGCAGGTCGCTGGCCCGGACACTACGCTGTTTGCCGCCACCGTACTCAGCAATTCTCTTGCTACTGCTTCTGCATCAGGCTCTTATGTTTTTCGCTGGACGGAAGCCAATGGTACGTGTACGGCTTTTGATGAGGTTACAGTGAATTTTAACGAGCTGCCTACGGTGGGTGCGCTGGATGAAACCTGCGACGGCACTAACACGCAATTCACCGTCGCTTTCACCGTCGCTGGCGGCACTTCCCCTTACACGGTGAATGGGCTGGCCGGTACGTTTAGCGGCAATATTTTTACTTCCGCCGGACTGAACAATACTTCGAATTACGCTTTCAACGTGACAGATGCCAACGGCTGCATGAGTACTGATATGGCTGGATCGAAGAATTGCAACTGTGCAACCGACGCTGGTAGCGTAGTGGCTACGCCAGCCACTTTCTGCGCTGATCAACCAGCAGTCGCCACTTGGAACAACGATGCCACGCTGGATGCCAATGACTTGGTGCAGTTTATCTTGCACTCCACTTCTGGTACTACGGTGGGGACGGTGTACGCGACCGCTGCCCAGCCTTCTTTCCCCTTCACGGGAAATTTGCAGCCGGGGGTGGTCTACTATATTTCGGCGATAGCCGGGGACAACCTGAACGGTGCCGTGGATTTAGGCGACGATTGCTTGTCGGTGACGCCGGGCACGCCTGTGCAATGGAAACTTTTGCCAACGGCTTCCCTAACTGGCGATGCCACGATTTGTATAGGTGGCAGTACCTTCCTGTCGTTCAGCGGCACTGGTTCATTCCCTTTACAGTTGAATTATGTAGCCCAAAACGGGGACAGCAGCTTCCTGACCCTGACTGGCACCCAGACCGTTACATTGTCAGTAACTCCTGCCGTAACGACCGTGTACACGCTGACCAATGTGGTGGACGGCACGCTGCCGGCTTGCAGCACTGCACTCAATGCCACCGCCACCGTAATGGTGAATGGCAGCATAGAAGCGGGTACGGCAGCGGCGGCTTCGGTCTTCTGCGGTGGCAGCAATCAGACCGTGCAACTGGCGCAACAACTCGTCGGTGCCGATGCTGGCGGCGTATGGACAGAAACCTCCACCGTTCCCTCTACGGCGGCTTTCAATGCTACGGCGGCGACATTCAATATAGCCGCCCAAGCCCCTGGGACCTACACCTTCCTTTATCGGATCGATGCCGCCGCTCCTTGCGTTGACGACGAAACTACGGTAACTGTGGTCATAAATCCGGTGCCAACCGCCGATGCGGGCGCGGACAAGACACTGGACTGCAATACGTCCGCTGTTACTTTGGGTGGTGTAAATACAACTGCCGCAACGGGCGTTACTTACGAGTGGACGCGCGATACAACAGTGGTGGGTACCGCTAAAACGCTGACAACCAGTACACCAAGCACCTATTTGCTGGTCGTGACCAATGCCGCCGGATGTTCGGCTACGGATATGGCTATCGTGGTACTAGATGCCAGCCTGCCATCTGCAAAGGTTTCGGCGATCGGGGTGCGCTGTTATGGCGATAAAAACGGCCGCATCGTGGTGGATTCCGTCGTGAGTAGTCACCCACCCGTACTGTTTTCCCTGAACGACGGCCCTTTCAGCAACAGTGTCAATTTTTTCTCTTTGCCTCCAGGCGAGTACACCGTTTCGCTGCAAGATGCCAGCGGCTGCGAATGGTCTTCCGGCCCGTTGACCATAACTGAGCCACCACAGTTGATCGCCAGCCTGGGTCCGGACCTGAGCTTGTCACTGGGCGATACAGCCCGTGTGGAGCTGCAGCTGACGAGCTCTTTGGCGACGATAGACACCATCATCTGGCAGCCGCTACTGGACTCAACGGCTATTGGCAAGCCCTACCAAAATTGGCTGCCCGTGGCGTCAAGACCATTGGGCGTACGTGTCGTGGATACTAACGGTTGCGTAGCCGAAGACCACTTGATCGTGGTGATCGATAAAGTGCGCCACGTTTATATCCCCAATATCATCGCGCCGGGTGCTGCGGGCAACGACATCATCACGGTGTTTGGTGGCCGTGACGTGGCAGAGATAGAGCTGTTCCAGATTTACGACCGTTGGGGCGAACAGCTGTTTGAACGGCTCAATTTTCTGCCAAACAGTGTGGTTGATGGCTGGAGCGGAAATTTCCGGGGCAAGGCAGTGGTGCCCGGTGTGTATGTGTATTACGCAGTCGTACGCTTTAAGGATGGCGAACAGCAGATCTTTACTGGCGACGTCACAGTGATGCAGTAACCGTTAATGTGAGCAGGAAGGGACTCACCAAAATCGAATTTTGCTTTCCTTTGCGTCCTTTCCGCAAAACGCCGTTCCAGGCTAGATGTTTTCCACTTCCGTGCAGATTCCAATCGATAAAAACCTGCTTTCTCCAATTGAAGCAGCGTTTTTTCCTCGCTTGGAATCTGCACTGAAAAAGTTCCCAATCCCCCCTTTTAATCCAGCAAAATCCAATGGTGTGTGGAGTGCGCACTGTTGAAGTATTCATCCATGTTAGTTTGCTAAATTTCCCGTTATTGTGAAAAAATTACTCTCCTTATGTGCGCTGCTAATAGCAGCTTTCCAGCTCCACGCCCAGTTGCCCTCCGCCTGCGCTGGTGGGACGATACCAGCCGAAGATTGCGGTTCTGCCTGTATTTCCTGTGATTTCAACGGCTACAATGGCAGCACAGCCAATTTCTCGGCGAGCAGTGTGCCTATTTATTGCAGTGATATACAGAATGACCAATGGATAGGCTTTATCGCCAACGCGACCAGTGCCGTTTTCACGGTTACGCCTTCGAGCTGTGTAAATGGCAACGGGGTGCAAGTCGCCCTGTACGGTGGTTGCGGAGAAGGGTACTTGGCCTGCAATAGTGGCAACACGGGCAACGGCAACTTGCCAACCTCGCTTCCAGTCAGCCTCATCCCTGGCACCAACTACTATTTATTAATCGACGGGTATGGGGGTGATCAGTGCAATATAGCCATCAGTGTATCGCCAGCCAATGCCGTGTCGGCTCCGCAGGTCGGTCCAATTGGTCCCATATCCGGCCCAGCCACCGCTTGTCCAGGTGCGCGCGGTATTTACAGCATAGCTACCGTAAGTGGTGCCGGGACGTACACTTGGACCGCTCCACCTGGCGCACTGATCGACGGGCAGCCTTCGCCCGCTATCTATGATGCCCCGAATGGTAGAACGGTAGAGATTACTTTTGGTGTCCAAGACGGCCAAGTCTGTGTGCAGGCCGACAATACCTGTTTTGAAGGTGGTATGCAGTGCAAATCCGTGAATGTGGAGCCTATCCCGACCACCGTGTTACCTTTGTCGATTGTTTGCAACGAGGATAAACCTTACGAGCTTCCCTGGGGAACCGATGTGTCGGTATCCGGCACTTATAATCATACTTATATGTCCTATCAAGGCTGCGATAGTATGGTGCAAAAAGAAGTATTCATCAAACCAGCCATTGTGGATATTCAGGTCCCACAAACGATTTGCATCGGCTCCTACATTACGGTGTGTGGAATAGACTACACGCAAACCGAAGTAATAGAACAAATTTGCCCCTCCTATCAGGGCTGCGACAGTGTGGTCACCTTCCAGCTCACCGTACTCAACCCGGTGGCTAACATTTTGGGAGGCGGCAGCATTTCCTGCACGAATCCTTCAGTGTCACTGACTTCCTCTCCTTCGCCAGCGGGCAGTATAAAGATGTGGCAAACCAGTACCGGCACCACACTGGCAGCCAATGCCAATGGCATCACCGTTACGCAGCCAGCCACCATTATTTTGACGGTTACTCAGCAACAAGATGGGGTGACTTGCACCAAGACATCCAGTATCGTGATCAGTGGGAATACGACCCCTCCTTCCGCCACGGCCTCTTTCACCGGAACGTTGGGCTGTGCTGTTGGAAGCGTTGCCACACTTAACGTACTCACTGGTGCCGCCAGCCCAACGTTCCTGTGGACTGGTCCCGGCGGTTTTAATTCTACTCTGGCCAGCCCCACAACATCCGTGGTGGGTCTTTACACCGTAGTGGTAACCGGAACAAACGGTTGCTCGGCTTCTTCGAGTGTTAATGTCACGGGCAATACCACGCCCCCCACCGCTACCGCCACCGCCGGTGCCACCCTTACTTGCACCATTACCAACACTACTTTGACGGCTACCAGCAATGCGGCTCTGGCCACCTACGCTTGGAGTGGTCCGGGCGGATACAATGCCACTGGCGCGATGCCCGCTGCGCCAGCTACCGTGGCTGGCCCATATATTGTTACTGTCACGAACCCTGGTAACAGCTGTACCGTCACGGCGACGGCGACCGTTGCGCAGAACAATACACCGCCCACGGTAACCACTTCGGTGGCCGGCACCATTAGTTGTACCACCCCGAGCGTGACCCTGAATGCGTCGACATCGGCGGCCACAGCTACCTATTCCTGGAGCGGCCCCGGTTTCACTTCCGCCTTGCAGAATCCCTCGGTCAGCGTGGCGGGTGCCTACACGGTGACGGTAACGAGCGGAGCCAATGGCTGTACTGGTACGGCTTCCTTGACTGTAAATGGCAATAATACTCCACCAAATGTCACTGCGAGTGGCACCGCGCTCAGCTGCGGCGTACAATCAGCGGCCCTGACTGGCGGCTCTTCTACTACGGGAGCCACTTTTAGTTGGACCGGACCGGGTGGATTTACATCGGTACAGCAAAACCCGATGGTCAACATGGTTGGTAGTTATGTCCTTACGGTGAGTGCCCCTAATGGGTGTATGGCCAGTACCACTGTGTCTGCGACTGGCGATTTTGTCCCGCCCAGTGCCTCGGCTACTGGCGGCACGATCAGTTGTGTGGCATCGTCTACGGTAATTATGGGCAGCTCTGCCACTACTGGGGCTACCTTTGGCTGGACGGGTCCGGGAACATTTACTTCCAATCAGCAAAACCCAGCGGTGACTATGCTGGGCAACTATGTGCTGACCGTGACTGGACCGAACGGCTGCAAGTCCACGGCTACCGCTACAGTCGCCGGCAATACCACGCCTCCCACCGCAACCGCCACCGCAGCGTCCACCCTCACCTGTACTGTCGCCAGTACGGCTTTGACGGCCACCAGCAACGTGGCCACCGCCACCTATGCCTGGAGCGGACCGGGTGGATATAATGGCACCGGCGCGATGCCCGCGCCAGCGACTTTATCCGGTGTATATAACGTCATCGTCTCTGACCCGACCAGCAGCTGTACTGGCACGGCGACCGTGACCGTTGCGCAGAACAATACACCGCCCACGGTGACCACTTCGGTGGTCAGTACGCTCAGTTGCGCTACCCCAAATGTGGACCTCAATGCGTCTACGTCAGCGGCCACGGCCACCTATGCCTGGAGCGGCCCCAGCGGTTTTACATCCGCCTTGCAGAACCCCTCGGTCAGCGTGGCGGGCACCTATATGGTTACAGTAACAAGCGGAGCCAATGGCTGTACCGGCACGTCTTCCTTGTCCGTGGCTGGAAATAACTCCCAGCCAAATATCAATGCGAGTGGCACCGCGCTCAGTTGCGGGGTGCAATTGGCAGCCCTGACCGGCGGCTCTTCGACTACTGGAGTGACCTTTGGCTGGACGGGTCCGGGCACTTTCACATCGTCGCAACAAAACCCAGTAGTAAACGTAGTCGGCAGTTATATCCTCACAGTGACCGCTGCCAATGGTTGTACGGCTAGCACCACGGTGTCTGCGACCGGCGATTTTATCCCGCCCGATGTTTCGGCCACTGGCGGCACGATTGGTTGCGTATCTTCTTCTACGGTAATCATGGGCAGCTCCACTGTCATGGGAGCTACCTTCAGCTGGACAGGTCCGGGGACATTCACTTCGAACCAGCAAAACCCATCGGTGACCATGCTGGGCGACTATATACTGACCGTAACCGGACCAAATGGCTGTAAGGCCACTACCACGGCGACGGTCATTGGCAACCTTACCCCGCCCACGGTGAGTGCTACTGGTGGTGCCATTGCTTGCGTTCCTGCCAGTACTCCTTTGACGGCCATGAGCGGTACCGCCAATGCAACCTATGCTTGGAGTGGCCCTGGAGCGTATAGTGCCACGGGTGCCATGCCGACTACACCGGCCACTGTGGTGGGTACTTACACAGTCATCGTCACCGACCCCGTCAGTGGTTGCACCAATACGGCTACGGCCAGCGTTACTGCAAATAATACGCCTCCTACTGCAACCACAGTAGTGAGCGGTATGCTCAGTTGCCCAACCCCGACGGCAACGCTCACGACTAACACATCGGCGACCACTCCCACTTTTGCCTGGAGCGGCCCCAATAGCTTTACTTCGGCTTTGCAAAATCCTTCGGTCAGTTTGGCTGGCACCTACGTCGTCACGGTGACCGCTGGCTCCAATGGTTGCACTGCTACCTCCTCGGCGATAGTGACAGGCGACAATGCCGTACCAAATGCTACTGCCGCTGGTATCGCCCTGAGTTGCGGCACCCCATCAGCACCGATCACGGGGGGTTCTACGACTTCAGGTGCAACTTTTGCCTGGACTGGCCCAGCTGGGTTTGTGTCGACTGAGCAAAACCCAACTGTTGATACCGAAGGTGCCTATCTGCTTACCGTGAGTACTGCCAATGGCTGTATGTCCACTGCCACGGCCACTGTGACCGGCAACTTCGTGCTGCCCACTGGGGTATCGGCGACTGGGGGTGTGAGTGGTTGTTTTACCCCAATGGTTACCCTCATGGGTACCGCTACTACTGCTGGGGCTACTTATGGCTGGGCAGGGCCAGGTGCCTATGCTTCTACTGAACAAAACCCATCGGTCAGTACAGTCGGCACTTATATATTGACCGTCACCGGGCTAAACGGCTGTACCGCCACCGCCGCCACCGCAGTAACCCCGGATACGGGCCTGCCCAATGCGACGGCCAATGGGGATACCCTGAATTGCAATGTCTCTTCGCTCACCCTCACTGGGGCTTCTTCCACGGCTGGAGCCACCGCTTCCTGGGATGGGCCAGGGGCTTTCACTTCTACGCAGTTTATGCCAACGGTCACTGCACCAGGTGTTTATACATTGACGGTGACCAACCCCGCCAATGGTTGTTCGGCGCAAGCGGCGGCCACCGTGCTATTGGATACTATTGCGCCAGGCGCAACGGCCACGGCTGGTACACTCACTTGCAGCAACCCGAACTTTACCTTGAGCGGGTCTACCACGGCTACTAATGTCAGTTGGTCGTGGACGGGACCCGGGGCCTTTACCTCCACGCAGCAAAACCCGGTCGTCACCGATGCTGGGTCTTATACGCTGGTAGTTACCAATCTGGAGAGCGGCTGCACCAGTACTGGGGCAACCGAGTTACTCGCCAACCAAAGTGCGCCCACTGCTTCGGCTACTACTGGTAACCTAACCTGTGCCGATACTTCCATTACCTTAAATGGTAGTTCGACCTTGCCAGGCACTTACGAATGGAGTGGCCCCAATGCGTTTACCTCCAATGAGCAGAATGTAACTGTTTCTTTGTTAGGGAATTATACGGTTACGGTAACGGCTGCCAATGGTTGCACCGATGCTGAAACGGTGACAGTGACCCAAGATAAGGAGGCACCCGATGCCAGCGCACAAGGCGATACCCTTACCTGTACTGCTGTGCTGGTTCAGATTTCCGCTAATTCTACCACCAGCGGAGCCACCTATTTGTGGAGCGGACCCGGTGGGTTTACATCGCCTTTGGCCAGCCCAATGGTGGATACCAGCGGTACCTACGTCGTCACCGTGACTGGGCCAAATGGCTGTATCAATACCGCCACGGCAGTGGTCACGGCGAGCATGGCTTTGCCAGTGGTCGAGCTGGCCGCCGCCCCAGATACTTTGACCTGTGTCCTTGCTGTAGTGGATATTCAGGCCACGGCCAGCAATGCCATTTCGCCGATCCAGACCTTGACCTGGACGGGACCTGGTGGATTTACTTCCAATATGGAGGACCCCTCGGTCGCCGCTCCGGGCATCTACACGCTGGTGGCCACGTCCGCCAACGGTTGTTCGGAACAATTGGAAGTAACGGTCAATCAGGATACTATTGCTCCCAATGCTACGGCGCAGGGCGGAACGTTGACTTGTAAAATCGTTTCGATGGAACTGGATGGTGCTTCGGCTACTTCCAATGTGGAATACGCCTGGACCGGCCCCGCCGGATTCACTTCCAACCAGCCCGATCCCAGTGTGGATGCCGGAGGCACTTATACACTGACTGTAAGCGGCAGCAATGGTTGCTCGGCGACCACTACAGCGACCGTAAGTTTAGATACCATTGCGCCAGGCGCCACAGCTGTTTCAACTGACGATTTAAACTGCGCTATTCTAAGTACCGCTTTGCAAGGTGGTTCGCCAGTCGACAGTGTAGTGTATGAATGGACTGGCCCCGGTGGGTTTATGTCCACCGATCAGGATACGGTGGCTACGGTACCCGGCACCTATTCCGTGATCGTGACCAGCACCGTCAACGGTTGCAAGTCGGTAGATAGCACGACGGTGGCGCAAGATATTGTCCTGCCTGACGCCATTGCGATGGGCGATACCATTGACTGTGTTTCCGGCAGTGCTACTTTGACTGGCAACTCCGCCACTACCGGCGCGGCTTATGCTTGGACTGGCCCCGGTAACTTCATGTCCGATCAGCAAAGCCCCACCAACGCGACCGTGGATGGTGATTATGTACTGATGGTGACTGGCCCGAATGGTTGCTCCTTTTCGGCCACTGCTGTGGTGAGTTCGAACAAAGACGTACCTACGGTCACGCTTTCCAACCCAACAACGTTGACCTGCGAAAACGACACGCTGATTGTGACTGGCACGATTACCCTGCCCACTTCCGGTTTCACTGCCGTTTGGAGCGGCCCAGGCAACTTTACGTCTACCGATTCTTCCATTCAAATAACGGTGCCCGGCCTGTACACTTACATCGTCACCAATACGGCAAATGGCTGCAAGGCACAACCCACAGTCACTTTTTCCCAAGATGTACAAGCCCCGCAGGGCGTAACGGCCACGGGAGGATTGCTGAACTGCACCAATCTCAATATCCCGTTGGATGCCTCGACGACCACCACTGGGGTGACTTACGCTTGGACCGGACCCGGTGGATTTACCTCCTCGGAAAAACAGCCAAGTGTATCCACCCCAGGTATGTACACGGTAATTGTAACCGCCGATGCTAATGGTTGTACCAATTCTGCCACTACAGAAGTAACCCAGGACCCGACTGTCCCGAACATTATCGTGACCACCGATACCTTGACTTGCTTGCTGGACTCGGTGGTGCTAAATGCCGAAACAACCACCTCTGGGGTCACCTTCGCCTGGACTGGGCCAGGTATTACTGCCGTCAACAGCACCGTGGAAGACCCAACCGTCTCGCTGGCCGGCTCTTACAAGGTCACGGTGAAAGCAAGTAGTGGCTGTGTGGCGACTTTTGATATCGTCGTCGGCGAAAACATAGCTTTACCAACGGTAGCGACGCAGGGGGATACCCTTTCCTGTACCCTGCCTACCGGCGCGATCTCGGCTACCTCCGCTGCTGGCATAGCCTATCTTTGGAGTGGTCCTGGCAACTTTACCTCTATACAGCCCAATCCAGTCGTGACCTTGACCGGCATTTACAGTGTGACCGTAACAGCGGCAAACGGATGTACCAAGGTGGCTGGTACTACGGTATCGGCGGACAGCAGTATCCCGGCGGTGAGCGCGACAGGGGGCACGATCAACTGTAAAGTTGACTCTTTCACCCTGATGGCCATTGCCAGTGTACCGGTGACTTGGGCGTGGTCTGGCCCGAATGGCTTCTCTTCCACCCAGCAAAATCCGACCGTCATGGTGGCAGGCGACTACACCGTAACGGCCACTGCTGCTAACGGTTGCTCCCTGCCGGCAAGTGCTATAGTGCTGGCCGATACCGATGGGCCAAGCGTGACACTAACCACCGCAGGGCAATTGGATTGCACAACCACCCGTATTGACCTGAATGCCGCAGTGCAAACGGCAGGCAATTACACTTTTGCCTGGACGACGGTTACTGGCAACATTGTGTCGGGGGTCAACACTTCCAAACCACAAGTGAGCTCCGCAGGCACTTATGTAGTGGCCGTGACCAACACTGTAAATGGCTGTGTTACCACGGATTCGGTACGGGTGAATGCCAACCCTGCCGTTCCATCGGAGGCGATCCGGCAGGTACGCGGCGTGTCCTGTTTTGGCGATAGCAATGGCTCGGTGGTGATTGATTCGGTCGTTGGCGGCACGGCACCGTTTGTCTATTCTATTGACGATATGCCCTTTGGCTCTACCGCGAGCTTCGGCAACCTGCCGCCAGGTGTCCACCCTCTGGTCATTCAGGATTCCAAGGGTTGCGAACTGGAGATCAGCATCTCCATTACGGAGCCGGACGAACTGATCGTGGCCCTTGGCCCGGACACGACTATCCACTTGGGCGATGAAATCATCCTTGCTTTGAACAATATCGTCAACGATAGCAGCCGGGTGGACCAACTGACCCTCACTCCTGCCGAGTTGTTTCTACTTGATTCCAATGGTGTGTTGCCCGCACTAGTGCCTACCTACTCGTTCCGCTATCAGGCCACGGTGGTGGATTCCAATGGCTGCAAAGCCTCGGACGAACGCGTTATCATCGTGGATAAGACGCGCCATGTGTACATTCCCAACATTTTCAATCCAGAATCGACAACCGACAATAACCTGTTCTTGATTTCCGGCGGCGATGATGTGCTGCGTATCAAATCTTTCCAGGTCTATGACCGATGGGGACAGGTCGTCCACGAATATTTTGACTTTCTCGCCGGCGATGTGAATTCGGCCTGGGATGGTAAAGTAAGGGGCAAAACGGCTACTCCAGCGGTCTTCGTTTATTACGCGGAGATCGAGTTTATTGATAGAGAAACGGTCTTGTACAAGGGCGATGTGATGGTGATTCACTAAGATTTAAGGGGAACGTTTTATGCACAGCGGGCGACAGATTTTTGAAAGAAAATCTGTCGCCCGCTGTGTACAAAACATTTACAGGAGAAAAACAGGAATAACAGGGTGAAAGGATATTTATATTCTTTTAGGTGGTCAAGTAGGAGGTGGAAGGCCCTTACTAAATATCCATTCCCTTATCCCCCACCCCCCAACAAATACAGTACTGCCATGCGAATCGCCACCCCATTCTCCACCTGTTGCAGAATAATATTGTGTGGCCCGTCGGCCACATCGGAGGTAAGTTCCACGCCGCGATTGATGGGGCCGGGGTGCATCACCACAATCTCGCGATCGAGCTCCCGCAGCATCTGTCCGGTAATGCCGAAGTACTGATGATACTCGCGCAGGCTGGGGAAATACTTGATGTCCTGGCGTTCCAATTGGATACGCAGCACATTAGCCACGTCGCACCAGCGGAGCGTGTCGCGCACATCGTGGCTAACCTCCACCCCCAGTTCGGCGTAGTGCTTTGGGATAAGCGTCGGCGGCCCACAGACCCGTACTTTGGCACCGAGTTTTTGCAGGCAAAATACGTTGCTCAACGCTACCCGGCTATGCAGGACATCGCCGATAATGGCCACTTTCTTGCTGGTCAGGTCGCCTAGTTTTTCGCGGATGGAGAAAGCATCGAGGAGGGCCTGCGTGGGGTGTTCGTGGGTGCCGTCGCCAGCGTTAATGATGTTGGCGGGAATGCGGCTGGCGAGATAGACGCAGGCGCCGGGCGCGGGGTGGCGCATCACCACCATATCCACCTTCATGGCCAGGATGTTGTTCACCGTGTCCAACAGGGTCTCGCCCTTGCTTACGCTGCTGCTGGAAGCGGTGAAGTTCACGATGTCGGCACTGAGACGGCGCTCGGCTAATTCAAAAGAGATGCGGGTGCGGGTACTACTCTCGAAAAAGAGGTTGGCCACCGTGATGTCGCGCAGGCTGGGCACTTTTTTAATGGACCGATTGATGACCGCCTTGAAATTGTCTGCCGTTTCGAAAAGAAGCTGGATGTCATTTTCGGTAATGTTTTTGATGCCAATGAGGTGGCGGGTGGAGAGGCGTTTCATGCAAATGGGCGCGGATAGCGTTCCTAACGGAACGCTGCAACTTGTAAATTAGGTGGCTACAAAGATACCGCCCCGCTGGGGCAATTTTTGCCGCCAATGAAAAATACCATTGTAGCCAGTAT
>JAYUXG010000736.1:0-2480 GCA_043753125.1 Saprospirales bacterium
GACATCCGCTTCGCCTCTATGCCAGACATTGTGGCTATGAAACTGAATGCCATCACCCGTCGGGGGGCCAAAAAGGATTTTTTCGACATTTATGAATTGCTCGACCATTATACTTTGGACCAAATGCTCCATTTCTTTGAAGAGAAATACGCTTCTACTGATATTGGCTTCGTCGTCCGTTCACTGGTCTATTTTGAAGAGGCAGATAGGTCAAAAGACCCGATAATACTGAAAAATAATAATTGGCAACAAGTAAAAAATAAAATTGGCCAGGTTGTACGGGAGTACTGGCAAGGTTAAAGGTAATTGTCACTATTTCCATTCTTTATTTTTATAAAAGATGTCCGACTTTGCCCTCCAACTTATCGCTGAAAACAAAAGGACAAAGGCCAAATCTTTGGACCTTGGGAATTGTGGACTAACGGAGTTGCCGGAGGAGATTAGGGAGTTGGTTTGGTTGGAGGAGTTGTATATATCAAATAGTCGCGTTTCTAATATTGGCGTATTATCAACTTTAATAAATCTTAAATTATTAGACTGTTATAATACAAATATTAAAGATATTAGTCCACTTTTTAATCTGAAACAATTAGCAAAAATAGATTGTGCCCGGACTCGCGTTTCAGATTTAACCCCAATATTGCAGTTAATTGAGAAAGGCGTTCGGATAACTATTCTTGGAGGGCAAGCAGAACTTTTTTCAGGCATTTATTTGGAGCAATGCCCCCTTACTACACCGCCTCCCGAAATAATCCAACAAGGCAACGCAGCCATCCTTCGCTACTTCGACGAAAAAGAGAAGTCCGGCACCGACGAAATCTACGAAGCCAAACTCCTCCTTATCGGAGAAGGCGGTGCCGGAAAAACCACCCTCTGCCGAAAACTCTTCAACACAGCAGCCGAACTACCCAAAGAACAAGACACCACACGCGGCATCGACATCCAACCGCTGTATTTTGACCTCCCTAATGGCAAGCAATTCCGCCTCAACGTCTGGGACTTCGCCGGGCAAGGCAAATACCAATCCGCCCACAGTTTTTTCTATACCCACCGCTCGCTCTACGTGTTTGTAGACGACACCCGCACCTTAGACGAAAACGAGGCCTACCGTACTTTTTATCACCATTGGCTGCAAACGGCGGAGTTGTTTGGAGGTAATAGTCCATTATTAGTGCTGCATAACCAAAAAGCCGACCGTACCCGCACCGGCTTCAATCTGGGCAGTTTTCAGACCACCTTTCCTTTTGTTAAAGAACTGTTCCGTATCAACCTGGGCGGCGATGACACGGACGGCATTATAGATTTAAAAACCCAAATCCAACGCTGGGCGCAAAAACTGCCGCATATCGGCGAGGTGGTGCCTAAAACCTGGGTGAAAGTCCGCGAAGACATTGAAATTGAACGGCAAAACCGCCCCTATATTTCCGACGAACGTTATCAAGAAATTTGTGCCGCACATGGCATTACCGACGAAGCCAAACAGTCAGATTTAAGCCATTATTTCCATGATTTAGGCGTTTTTCTGCATTTTCAGGATAATCCCCTGCTGCGCCGCGACGTGTTTTTGCAAAACCAATGGGTCACCGATGCGGTCTATAAAATCCTGGACGATCCGCAGATCGCTGGTCAACAACGCGGCCGCTTCGATAAAACCGATCTCGCCCGCCTCTGGAATGAAGGGCTGTACGCCAAACGCCGCGACGAACTGCTGGCCCTAATGCTCCAGTTTGAACTCTGCTACCAAGTGCAGGATACCGAAACCTACGTGGCCCCACAACTGTTGCCCGGTGATATACCGCGTTACGATCTTGGTACGGATATTCCTCTACAGTTGAAGTACGAATACGGTTTCATGCCCAAGGGCTTGCTTTACCGCCTCATCGTACGCTTACATCGCCATATTGCGCAGCAGCAGTTGGCAGTGTGGAATAGTGGCGTAGTCCTCGAACGGGTGAGTGCACAGGCCGACATTCTTGAATCGCTTGACCGACGGCAAATTTCAGTGCGGGCCACGGGCGTTCGCGCTAAGGAATTAGTGACCATTATCAATGAAGAAGTAGAAAAACTGCACGCTACCTACGGCGACCGTCTAAAGGTGGAGGTGAAAATCCCCTGCAATTGCCGTATTTGCAAAACCAGCACTACGCCGCATTTCTACGATAAAAAGGACCTGGATAATCGCCTCGCCAAAAACAAGCCGACGGTGGAATGTAAAGAGAGTTTTGACGACGTGAAAGTGCAGGGGCTGCTGGATGGAGTGTTTGTAAAAGTGCTGGAGAATATCAGTGACCTTCGCGTCCTGCTTTCTACTGGCGACATTGAAAAGGCCCTCCAAGTTATGCAAAGGGAGTGGCCGGAAGCCAACGAACTATTAGGGCAACTCAAATTTGCCACAAAGGAAAATTTGGGTGGCCGCCTTGATTTCAAGGAATTTGAAAAAGTGCGGAACCGTGTGGCCGCTGCGGCGTGGGCACTGCTGT
>JAYUXG010000737.1:0-2473 GCA_043753125.1 Saprospirales bacterium
TATGCTTCCGACGATGCCTGCGCCGTCAGTTGCACTGGCCACGGCGAGTACTTTATCCGCTATGCGGTGGCCCACGACGTGTGGGCACTCATGGCATACAAGGGGCTGTCCCTGGCCGATGCCACCGACTTTGTGGTCCATAAAAAACTGGTCGAGAAAGGCGGCGAAGGTGGCCTGATTGCCGTGGACAAGGCGGGCAATATCTCGCTGCCTTTTAATTCGGAAGGTATGTACCGGGGCTACGCCAAACCGGGGGAACGCAAAATTTCGATTTATAAGGAATAAAAAATTCAGGTGGCCAATAGGACTCCTGTGGTCAATGTCGCGTGGTCAATACCGGCTTTTTGCAAGGGTTGGAACTAAATTTCGTTTTGCTGCATTTTCCTCTTGTACACCTAACGATATTTGGAACATGAGCAATGCTATTTACATCAACGAAGACCTGCAACTGACCGGTTTCCAGCCCGGCGACCAAGAGAACATGGTGCGTTACCTGAATGACGCCGAGTTGTACCGCAATACGCTGACTATACCCAGTCCCTACACCTTAGCGGATGCGGAACAGTGGTTGGCCAAAACCCAAGCGACCAGTACTCAACATGGAATACGTACCAACTGGGCCATCCGCCACCGTACAGACGGGGTAATCGGCAGCATCGGGGCATTCATGACCAAAGGGCGGGACGGTCACTCGGACGAGCTGGGTTATTGGTTGGCCGCGCCTTATCGGGGCCAGGGCATCATGACGGCGGTGTTGCGGGAATTCACCACCTGGCAATTTGCCAACCGTCCGGCCTTGCTGCGTCTACAGGGAATTGTGTTTGCCTACAACCCCACTTCGGCCCACGTGCTGGAAAAAAGCGGCTTTCAGCGCGAAGGCTACCTGCGCAAATACGACTGGAAGGATGGGGAGGCGATAGACGGGATTGTGTTGGCCAAAATACGGGAAGATTAAGTAACGGCGGGGTTAGCCGCCGTCATCATAGCGTCGGCTGAACCTGCCGGTACCATCAATCATAAGCAATTTCCACCGTCTCCGTGGCAGCGTACCCCAGGCAAGTATTCACCAGATCGCCCGGCTTCCCCAGTTGGGTCACCTGCGCAAACTCCACCTCTACTTTGCCCCGCACGCAGCGGGCCAGGCAGCTGAGACAAACTCCCACCTTGCAGGAGTAGGGTAGGGCAATGCCCTGACGCAACGCTCCGTCCAAAATAGTTTCGCCGCTAAATGTTTGAAATTCAATACTTTGGTTGGGCCAATGGGCAACGACGCGGTGGGTATGGGCGGTATCCGGTGAGCGTTTTGTCGAAACTCTTTCCGGCGCGAAGGCCTCGAAATGAAAATTTTCCGCTGGAAAATCCATTTGGCGGAGGGTCATGCGGGCCATGCGCAGGAGAGCTGGCGGTGCGCAAACATAAAAGTGCGTTTGCGGACTATGGCGTTTGAAGCGGCCACCGAAGTAGCGGCGCACCTCTTGTTCCAGCAGCTCATTGTTCAGGTGCCGGAAGCGGGCATGGGCCGCATTTTTCTCCCGACTGAAAAAATACACACACTCGAAACGGTCAGGGTAGAGGGCCATCCAATGATCGAGTTGAGCCTTGCCAATAGTGCTGCGGCTATCGCGGCTGGCGTAAAACAAGACGATTTTGCGGTGGCCAAAGGGGGCGTCATCGGCGGCCAGCAGCGTCTTCAGGTGGCTGAGTACCGGGGTAATGCCACTGCCGGCGGCGAGGTAGCACAATACGTTGGGCCAACTTTTGGGCAGCAGAAAACGCCCGTTGGCCTCGGTAGTGAGCAGCATATCACCGGGTACGGCGTGGCGGAGCAAACGGGTAGAAAACTCGCCGTTGGGAATGCGTTTTACGGTGATTGTCGGGTGCGCATCCGTGGCCGGGCTGCTGCTGAACGAGTAGGCCCGCCGTTTTTCGTGGCCATTCACGTTGAAAATCAGCGTTATATATTGTCCCGGCAGATATACGAATGGTCGGCCGTCAGCCGCTTCGAGCCGAAACGTGACCGTATCGTCGGTCTCCGTGATTCTTTCGAGGATGCGCAAGTGGCGTTGCTGCTCCATGATTGTTGTAAACTAAACGCCTTTTTTAGGTACTGGGTCGTACAGCGGGTGCTTGCTCCACGGATGGCAACGCAAAATGCGTCTGGTGCCAAGGTAAATACCTTTTATGACGCCCCACTCTTCGATAGCACCGATCATATAGTGCGAACAAGTGGGCTGGTAAATACACTTGCTTCCCCCCAGCAGCGGCGACAGTGTGAGTTGGTACAGCCGGATGAGCAGGATAAAGGGCGCACGGACTAAAGCTTTGAGCGTCATTTTTCTACATCAAAAATAAACAAACATTTATAGCGGGCTTATGGTGGTTTAAAATGGTTTTTGGACACGCCCGGAAAAACTTGACAGGAAAGGAGTTGAATTTTTTCTAAATTAACGATTTGAGAATGAAGTTTTGGGGG
>JAYUXG010000738.1:0-6128 GCA_043753125.1 Saprospirales bacterium
GGGACCAAGCCACAAAATTTGCCATAGTTTTGCTGGAAAAAACAAGTGTCCACCAAAAGCCCCTTCAAATGGCGGATGCATATAAAACCCATGTAATCAACGCTTCAGGGAATCGACGACGATTAACTAATCACTATTAACCGATAACCAGTTACGGCCTCTCATTATGCACCTCTACACCATTACGCGCACCCTGTTGTGCGTTGCCCTTTTCGCCGCGGCCTGCACGGCCCAAACCCCCATCCACGAAATACGGGTGGGCGACAAAAAAATAATCTTGCTGCTCGACAGCACCGCTGCTGCCCAAGCCATTACCACCGACCACTACGATCACTATTTTGATCTGGTCACGGTGTCCGAAATGTCGATCCAAATGAAGAAGCCGTTGCAAGGTGGAGAGACCCGCGCCGAGTGGTTGCCAACCTACCGGGAATTTTTGAAAAGCGACGTGTCCAGCTTTACTTATGCCGAATCGAAATTCGTCGCTGACGTGATGAACAAAGTCTTCGGTACGGTACAGGGAGTTGCGCCGGGCATTTTCCCCGATACGCTGCGGCTCATCAAGACCAAGGGCCGACACTATGGCGATGGGGTGTGGTACACCCGCGAGAATTGCATCATCATCCCAGCCAACGAGTTGGACGCCAAAAAGAACAATCCCTTCTCCACCACGATGTTTCACGAGCTGTTCCACGTCTATTCGCGGCTCCAGCCAGCCAAGAGTACCCAGTTTTATAAATTGATCGGTTTTACGGGTATTGGGTTGGAGAATTTGCGGCTGCCTTCCACCCTGGCCGAACGGGTGCTGTATAATCCCGATGGCGTGGATTTTGCCCAGAAAATAACGCTGCGCAGAGAGGATGGCACTACGCTGGACGCTGTGCCGATCATTTACTCCAAACATTTGGGCCTCCAGGAAGGCCAGAACGAATTCTTTGGCTACGTGGAGTTCAATATTTTTCCCGTCACTTCCAACGGCGACGGCAGTTGGCAGACCAAAGTGCAGGAAGATGGCTTTAGTAGCCCACTCCAACTGGACCAGCTACCCGATTTTTACCGCCAGATTAGAGACAACACCGGCTACATCATCCACCCCGACGAGGTATTGGCCGACAATTTTTCCTTTATTATGGTGGAGCGCAACAGCCCGCTGTATACGCAGAAATTTTCCCCGGCGGGCAAGAAACTATTGGCGGATATGAAGGCGATTTTGCAGCAGAAATAGTTTGAAATTATCTTTAGGCCGTTGGCATATTTAAGGCGGGATTCCTCTCGCGACTACAATCGCGAAAATAGAGGTTGGGATAGGGGCTTAAAAAACTTACTTTTGCTTGAAAAACATTTCTATATGGTACTTATCATAGAATCTGCTGACGAACAAATCTTGCAAAAAATTGAAGATTTTGTCCGCCCTTTTCAAGTACTTATCCGCAAAATACCCAATGCTACCGATATGGTATCACCAGAAGAGCGGAAGTACCGTATGGCTTTGGTACGAAAATTCAAGGGTAGCCTACAGTCACATTTTACTGGCTATCAGCCCGCTAAGCATGACTGGTATCAGCAATGAAAGTTTTTGTGGATAGCAGTTTGTTAATCGAGTACGAGAAACAAACTAAAACAGACCTGTTAGATGCTCTTCTAAAGTGGGTTTAAAGCCTGGTACGATCAAAGAGTTTGGGTCGATGGCTTATTTTTTTAGCCTACGTTGGCACACTCGCAACCATCCATGAAAGAGCAACTCCTTCCACGAAAATACTACCTCCACGACGGCGAACAGCGAACTGGACCGTTCTCCTTGGAAAATTTGGCACAAAAAACCCTGTCTTCTACCACTATGGTCTGGTACAAAGGCCTGGACGACTGGCAAGAGGCCGCTTTCATCGAAGAACTGCTGCCCATCATTAACCACACCGCTTTATCCGAGCCGATAGAAGCGGGGGAAGAAGTGGTGCCGCCGCCGTTCAAAAGGACCAAGCAGCAAGACAGTGCCACTAAGGTAGCGGTTGATGCCCCAAACCGGCCCCACGCTCTCCGTTCCGGCCTTTTAAAATTTATAATCGTCTTTGCTTTGTTGATTATAAGTGGTGCCGCTATCCATACCGTACAACAGTACCGGATCAACCATCTTGCCATGGATTCTACGGCGGTCGAACTGCCCACGTATGAAGAACAAATACTGTCGATTGAAGACCAGGAGAAAATGGGCCCCAAAAAGTTTTTAAAGGCGGCGGGTACTTATAAGGAAACTATTTTTGGCGGAAATTTCAAAATTGACGGCACGATCACCAATACGGCGACCGTTGCCAAATTTAAAAACGTGGTGATCGAGGTGAATTTCTATACCAGCAAGAACAAGTATCTCCGTTCGGAACGCTACACCATAGCCGATACTTTCCTCGCTGGCAGCACCAAGGAATTTAAGTTGAAAATAGACCCGCCCAAAGGGGCCGACAATTGCAAGTGGAAAGCAGTGGGGGCAACGGCGTATTAAGAGGCTTTGACGGTGGAGGAAAGTTGGTTGGTAGGAACGTAGCCAAAGTCCAATAATCTGCCAAATAACCCGGTCAATTTTAAATTCTACCCTATTTTCGCCGCCCAATTTTTTTGCTCCTTGCTTTTCATCTGACCGATGAAAACTCAGGCTGTCACTTTACTCCATTTGCAATTTTGCCTTTTTGCTTTACTATGGCCAAGAAATACGCCTCGCGTCCACCCGCTGCCCCGCCCAAATCGCCCAAAAACCCCAAATCCACCGAACTGTCAGCCACTGAGCTATCGCCGGACAAGTGGATGCCGTGGGTAGCGGCAGGGCTGGCCTTTGTGCTGTTTTTGACCGGGGTAAACAATGATATGGTAAGCATGGATGACCACACGGCCACCATCAACAACCCGGCGGTTACGGACTTCAACCCCTTTGTCGGCTCCAACCTCGGTATGTTTGCCCCTATTACCTGGATGGGCTACGCGCTGGCCTATGCCATCAAGGGTCGGGAAGCGACAGCCTTGTTTCACCTTTTCAGTGCCATTGTCCATGCGGTGAACGCCCTGCTGGTGTTCCGGTTGTTTCGCCGTTTGGGCAGTACGGCCACTATTGCCTTGATCGTCAGCCTGTTCTTTGCTATCCATCCGTTGCAGGTAGAGGCCGTGTCGTGGATCGCAGCGTTTAGCACGCCTCTGTTCGCTATGTTTAGCCTGCTGTCCATGCTTGCCTACGTACGGCACACACAGGTAGCAGCGGAGCATCGGTACTACTGGTTGGCCTTGGTCATGTTCGTGCTGGCTTGCTTGTCTAAATCCGCTGCCGTCACCTTGCCGCTTACCTTACTGGTGCTCGATTGGTGGCTAAAACGACCTTTGAATCAGCGCACTTTGCTCGAAAAAGTGCCGTTTTTTGCTATCGCCCTGGGTTTTGGTATCCTCACCATCATCACGCGTACCAAAGCAGGTTTCGGCGATACGCCTGCCAACTTCGACCTGCTTGACCGGGTACTGATGGTTTCCCACACGCTGGTTTTTTACTGGACCAAACTCCTTGCCCCGTTTGGTTTGAGCATTTGGTACCCGTTTCCCAAAACGATCAATGGCTGGCCGTGGACCTATTACGCCGCCCCGGTATTGCTGATTGGCCTGCTTTGGCTGGCTTGGCGCAGCCGCGTCCGAACGCCGTTTGTTTGGTTCGGCGTGTTATTCTATCTGTCTAATATCGTGCTGTCTCTACCCTACGCTACGTTTGGGACGTTTGAGCTGCGCTCCGACCGCTACAACTACCTGGCTGGACTGGGCTTTTTCTTTATTTTGGCCAGTTTGCCCGACTTTTTCCGGGCCAAACGCCCCAGTTGGGTGGGGCCTACGTGGGGGACACTGACCATAGTGGGGCTGTTGTGGTTGGCCCTGGCCGGACTGCGCATCCACGATTGGAAGGATACGTTGGGCTTGATCAACAAGGCCATTGCCACTTCGGGCCACAACGCTGGCAAGGCCTATCTGTGGCGAGGCATGTACTTTGGCGATAATGACCGGGGCCGCGATGCCATCGCCGACCTGAACCGTGCCATCAACATCAACCCTGACCTGACCGAGGCGTACAAATACCGGGGCGGCCTGCTTGGCTTTGCCAAACAATACGAAGCCTCGGTGTCCGACCTTACCCTCTACCTGAACAAGTACCCTGGAGATGCCGAGCAGCATTACAATCGCGGCCTGTCGCTGATCAACCTCAAAGAGGTAGACCTGGCCCTAAGCGACTTCAACAAGACCCTGGAAGTCAACCCCGATTTCGTCCGTGCCTATCGCGCGCGCGGCAATGCTTACCTGATGCAGGGCGACTCTGTAAAAGGCAAGGCCGACCTGGCAGAATGGGAAAGACGGAAGCCAGTGGGAGGCAAATAGAGGGTTCACAACCCATTGCCCTGATCGATTCCTTCCAAAATGACTTGGCAGGCAAATCGAATCTCCGTCTCGCAGATGGTCAGTGGCGGCGCGATGCGCAGGCTGCGATCATTGAACAAAAACCAGTCGGTAATGACACCGTGGGCGATACAATGGGCAATAGTACGTTGCACATATCCAAAGTCGCCCAAATCCACCGCCAGCCAAAGCCCCACACTACGCAGCTCCCGGATGGCCGGGTGGACCAATAATTGGCGAAACAAGGCCAACTTGGCCGGTATTTGGGCCAATAAATCCGTTTCAAGCACTATTTTTAGCGTTTCCAGACCCGCCGCCGCACTGACCGGATGCCCGCCAAAAGTGGTTATATGGCCCAGAACCGGGTCGTGCGTGAGCACTTGCATCACTTCCCGACGGGCAATAAAGGCCCCCAACGGGAAGCCACCCCCCAGGGCCTTGGCCAACAGTAAAATATCTGGCACCACGCCATACTGCTGAAAGGCAAAGAGGGTCCCCGTGCGACCAAAGCCAGCCTGAATCTCGTCCAAAATCAGCAGCGCGCCCGTGTCGTCGCAACGTTGGCGCAGGGCGGACAGCCACGCTGGGTCGGGCAGTCGCAACCCCGCTTCTCCCTGCACCGTTTCCACCACGACCGCCGCCGTAAAGCGGTCTATTTTTTCCAAATCGGCGGTGCGGTTGAATTCGATATGGTGGATGCCCGGCAACAAGGGCTGAAAAGCCAGCGTAAAATCCGGCGGTGCCATCAGGCTGGCCGCGCCCTGGGTGCTGCCGTGGTAAGCCTGACGACAGGCCACAAAGTGGGGCCGTCCGGTGTACCGCTTGGCCAGCTTCATGGCCCCCTCCGTGGCCTCCGTACCGGAATTGGTGAAATATACCGCATCCAAGCCGGGCAGCTGCGCTGCCAGCAACGTAGCTAGTTCCACCTGCGGCGACAGGACAAACTCGCCGAACACCAATGTGTGCCAGTAGCGGTCCAGCTGGTGTTGCACGGCCGCCTGCACCCGCGGCGGGCGGTGGCCCAGCACGCTTGGCCCGATGCCGGCGATCAGATCCAGGTAGGCTTTGCCATCGCGGTCGTAGAGATACAGGCCTTCAGCACGTTCGATATCGAGGCCCAGGGGAGCAGGAGAGGTCTGGGCAACGTGCCGCAAGAACAGTTCGCGCTGGCTGATGGAGGTGGGTGGATTGGGCATGGCGGCCAAGTTGGCTAATAGTCAATTTTTTATCCGTTAACAAAGCAAAGGCACTACTGGGAAAGATTTTTTTGGGAAAGCGATTATTTACGCCAATATTTGTGCCATTCGGTTATTCTTAGGGCGTTGGACGGTGGAAATATGGCGAGCAGCGTTCAGGCATTTTCTCGGAACGGGGCCTGGTTAACTTCAAAATTCCCGTTACCCATCAATGGGTAAACGTCTAAAGATGGAGGCGGGCAGGAAACAGGCTTTTCAACTATGGCCCCAAAAAAGCGTTGTGATGGATACGGGAGGACGCGGAACGGTTTTCTAATCTCTTGACCCCCAATCCCATAGTTTTTAATCGTTGCGTAAGCCCGATTTTCCAGGCCCAGCGGCACTTTATCGCACTACCCTGCTTTTAATCAGCACCCATGACGGCAAGAACACTCATTGCACAAGATATGCCCGCCCTTCGGGTGGAACAAACTGGCCGGGACGCCTTTCATCTCCTCAACGATTACCACGTCAAGCACTTGC
>JAYUXG010000739.1:0-2467 GCA_043753125.1 Saprospirales bacterium
TCGGCCATATTGGCAATGATTTGTCCCAATACCAGATCGGGCCGGGCCTTGATCTCATAGCGCACAAAACCGTGACTGGCCGCTTCGTCGCTGGTGGAATCCGGTAACTGGATGGCATCGAACACCACTTCCAGCACCCGGCCAGCACGGAGCGAAAAGGTGTAGGAATGAGAAGCGGCCACTACCCGCAACGTCGACAGGTCAAGTAGGGGGCTTAGGGTGTCTATAATGCGCACAATTTCTGCCGGGAAAGTGCCGGTGTTCTGAAAACGCACCGTATGGCGCAATAACTGCGTATCGGCGATCATGGCGGGGGTCAAGGCACCAGCGGGGAAAACGGCCTTGTCATTGGGGTCGAGGGAGCCAAGCACCGTGAGCGAAGCGTAGTCACGGTTGTTCCCCGGGAAAATGTCAAAGCCTTGGGCCTTGAACTGTGCTTCCAAATAGACCACCATACCAAGCCCCACGCTCGCCGATGCTTTCAGCTGTACTTGCAGATTGGCGGAGCTGCCCGGAGCCATCGGTGCAATGGTCCACAGCAACGTATCGCCGTGGATCTGGCTGGGCGGCTGGCTGGCGTTGACCAACTGCAACAGTTCGTCTTTTAAAAAACACAAGGTGCCGCCCGCTGGTACATAACTATCGTTGCGATAAGTGATGACAAAATCGGTGACGAACCCTGGCCGCACCGCCTGCACATTGGTTAGCGTTACGCCCAGATTGAGTCCACCCAATGCACTGAACAGGCCAAAATCCAAGCCGCTGGCCGGAGCATGCACCGCCCGAAACGGCGGGTTGGCAGCGGCATTGGGCGTCTGGGGAAACACGCGCAGGGTATCGGGGCCGATTAGCCCGTCGAAGCGATAATACCCGCTGGAATCCGTGGTCGCGTACCGCTGGCTTTGCGTCAGATGAACGACGTGGCCAGCCAGGGGCGGCTCGCCCGCTTCCAACTGGCCATTGTCGTTGAGGTCAATGTACACTTGGCCGCTCAGGGCCGGATCGGAGAGATCGCCGGTATACCAGACCCCACCGTTCAGGGCCAATGCAGTGAGTGTATCGTTAAAAAAAGCATCGCGCAAGCGCGCATAAAGCGGCATATCCTGCCAGACGGACCAGGTTTCGCTACGGTCAGGCGACTGATAAACGCCCCGTCCCGCAATGGCGGCTCGCACCGTATCACCTTGAAAATGAAGCAGGTAGGGGATTGGGCCATCTGCTGCATCCACTGGCAAGGGCAGGGCTACCTGTTCCCAGATACCGTTCTCCACGTCGCGGCGCATCATCCGATAGCCCGACACGGCCAGCATATATTCCTCGTTCCAGTCGAGGCCGAAAAGAAGGTAGGGTAAGCCGCCCAGGCCGCTGCTGAGGCTTTCCCAGGTCTGTCCGGCATTATAGCTCAGCCCTACGTCCGACCACTTGCCACCGATCAGTACGGCACTATCGTGGACAGATATCGCCCGGCCCAGTCCACCAGGATGGAGTACCTCCCAAGTCTGGCCCCAGTCGGACGAACGCCAAGAACTCCCAGCAGTACCTAAATACAACTTGCCCAAAGCAATGTCGGCATCCGTGACATTCAGTCCCACGTTGTAGGGCGGCAGGTCCACTGGATAGTCTCTTTTGGTCCAGGTAGTACCTGCATCGGGTGAGTAAAACATAATGGTATCGGCCATGGCTACCACGTGCGGCCCATCGGCACTGATGCGGCGGATAACGTGAGGTCGGGCTACCACGGCTTCTTGCCAGCTCGCGCCGTTGTCGAGCGAACTGAACAAGCCTTCCCCCGTACCCACGATCCATGCCCCTTCGAGCGGATGCGCAACCCCCCATACGTCGGGGCCGGAGAAGCCCTGACCCGGTATAAATTCCTGCTCCGGCTGGGTAGCCACCGCCACCCCGCGCGGACCAGTCGCTACCAAACCACCATTCAGGTAGTAACCTTGGCGACCCGACCAGCTGTGGTCGCTGATAAGCGTCCAGAGTTCACCCACGTCGTCGGAACGCAGCACACCGCCCGGCAGCACGGCATACAACACGTCTTCATCGCCCAGCCACTGAAAATTGTTGTATTGGTAAGTGACGGGCAGCATACGGGTCTGCCAGGTACTGCCTTGGTCTGCTGACACGAAAAAAGATGCGCTATTCAAGAAAAACAGGAAGAGGCGACTGCCAATAAATTCCAGGCGATATGGGTTTTCCGAGGCATCCGATGGACTGTATATTTCTTGCCAGCTAAAGGTGGCGGCTTGGGCCGAACGGTAGATACGGTTGTTGAAAATACCATAAAAACCCTGGTCCGTGGCGGAAAATCCGGCGCAATAGATCCCAATCGGTTCCCAGGTGGCCCCTCCGTCGATGGAACGCAGCGGCGAGGGCGAGGCCAGCACCAACACGGTGTCGTGGCGCACATCAAAGACGCCTTGCACGCTTTGGTAGTGGTCGTGGTTCACATCGCCCAGGA
>JAYUXG010000740.1:0-2465 GCA_043753125.1 Saprospirales bacterium
AATGTCTCCTCGTCGTACCCACCTTCCTGGGAAAGGAATAAGCCCATCAACGCTGCCAAAACCGCGCTGAGGGCCGCCGATAGCAGTAGCGCGTCGCCAATGCTGCGGAATAAGGGGTTGCTTCTAGTAAATACCAATGTTTCCCACACCGCCACGAGCAGCAATAATACAATGGGAAAATGCAGCACCAATGGGTGCATTCGCCCGGCGACCTGCAGCAAAACGGGTACCTGTAGCCGCGCCCCAAAGAGGACCAGGAACAGCAGGAGGCAGTTTAGGGCGAAGCAAAGATTATAGAAATGGACATTCCAACGAATTCCGGTCATACCACTGGCTCCAGTTTATAGGGGTACGTTTTACCGGAGTTCCACTGGGCCACGTACAAGTTTTCTTCGTCGTCCACGCACACATCGTGCGGATATTGGAAGGCCGCGATGGTCTGGTACATCTCGTCGGGCGCACCATTGGTGTAGGTCGGCTCGGAACCGGCGAGGTTAGACACCACTTTGTTTTGCTTATTCAGAATGGTCACAAAACCCGATTGCTTCCACAATTGGCGGTTGGATTGCAACACAGCAGCGTAGAGATAATCGCCCCTGATGACGGGTCGGCACACCCATGCGCCCGGTAAGGCGATGGTGTCAAGGTAGTGACCAGCCAAATTGTAGCGTTTGAAGGCATGCTGCTCCCGCGAAGTGACTATCAGGCAGGGACTGGCGGGGTCCCGCAAATCCACGCAAACGCCGTGCGCGTTCAACAGGTGCTTGGCTTCTGCGCCCCGGCCCCCGAAGTGGCGGATATATTGCCCTTGGGAATCGTAGTGGATGATGAAATCCTTGCCGTATCCGTCCGCCACGTAGATGTCGCCATTGGGCGCGATGGCGGTTTCGGTCGGGATGTACTCTTCGGCTTTGCTGTACTGGCCCGTTTCGCGTGGATAATGGAGGGTCAACAGCACCTTGCCGTCCAGAGTCGTTTTAATAACCTGATGACGCATATTGTCGCAGATGAACAGCACGTCGGTGCCGTTTTCGTTGAACAAAGTGAAACCGTGTGCGCCGGGGTATTCCGTACCCCAGGCATCCAACAGCTTTCCGCTTTTGTCATACACTAAGACGTTGTTCTTAGTCTCATTGGTCAGCAACAAAATTCGGCCTTTTTGGTCCTGCACCATCTCATGGCAGTCATTGACTGGAAAGCGGCTGACATCGGCTTGGCTCCAACGGGTGTTGATGCGGTAGCGTTTGTTATTGTGCCCTAAAATGGTGTCGGTTTTTGCTAACATCTGCGGAATACACAAAGCCCCGGCCAGGCCGAGGGAGCTGTTGACTAGAAAATCTCTGCGTTGCATAGGTGGTTGGCTCAAAGGCTATTGTAAGAAAAGCGAAAGTAAGGTATCAAAGATTTATTTCCTGTCAAAAGAAAGCAAAAATATAACTTGCGCGATGTAGTTAATGCCATAGTGGCACAGCAATAAATCAATCACTTCGTCATGAAAAGAAGGAATTTTTTGAAGCACACCGCCATCGCCGGTTTGTCCGTGACTGCCCTGGCCGCTGATGCCTGTAGTACGTCGGCCAACCAAGAAAAGAAAGGCCAGGTAGCGGAGCCTGCTTTTGTCGATGACTTTGTGTTAAATGAAATCACCATTGATGAATTGCAACAAAAAATGCAGCAGGGGCAATACACTGCCCGGTCTATTGCCGAGCTATATTTGAACCGTATTGCCGCAATTGATAAAAAAGGCCCGTCGCTAAATGCCGTTATTGAATTGAACCCCGATGCGCTGACCCTGGCCGATGCGTTGGATCAAGAGCGAAAAGCGGGTCGGCTGCGCGGGCCGTTGCACGGTATCCCGGTGCTGATTAAGGACAACATCGATACTGGCGACAAGATGATGACCACCGCTGGTTCTTTGGCGTTGGAAGGTCATTTAGCCGAGCGCGATGCTTTTACGGTCCGGCAACTAAGGGCGGCAGGTGCCGTACTGCTGGGGAAAACCAACTTGAGCGAGTGGGCCAACTTTCGCTCGACCCGCTCGTGCAGCGGCTGGAGCAGCCGGGGCGGGCAAACCAAAAACCCCTACTCCCTGGATCGCAGTCCCTGTGGCTCCAGTTCCGGCTCGGGGTCAGCCGTAGCGGCAAACCTTTGCGCTGTCGCCGTTGGGACCGAAACGGACGGGTCCATTATCGCGCCCGCGTCGTTCTGCGGCATCGTGGGCCTAAAACCGACGGTGGGCTTGTTGAGCCGTAGCGGTATTATTCCCATCTCCAGCACCCAGGACACGCCCGGCCCCATGACCCGCACGGTGCGAGATGCCGCCATTCTTTTGGGCGCGTTGACGGGCGTGGACCCGGAGGATGCTGTGACCCAAGCCAGCCAGGGGAAGGCGCAGCAAGATTACACCCGCTTCCTGGACGCCAATGGATTAGCCGGAAAAAGAATCGGCATAGAAAAATCCTTTT
>JAYUXG010000741.1:0-2464 GCA_043753125.1 Saprospirales bacterium
TCTATGCTGTTGGCCATGCGCGAGACGGTGAGTCGATACCCACTATCTTTTGAACGATGGGCGGTGACGATGATGTACGAGGCCTACCCAATGCACGAGATAGCGGTGGTGGGCGATAATGCCTTGGAAAAAGGATTGGCCTTGCAACACAGTTTTTTACCTAACCGGGTGGTAGCAGCAAGCCAAACGCCGACCAATATTCTTCCACTATTGGCCCATAAGCCTGGCGAGGCCGATGCGTTGATCTACGTGTGCCGCGATTTTGCCTGCCAACGCCCAGTGGTTTCTTTGCAAGAATTTCAAAAAATGATAGACAATGAACAATGAATGCACCGATAAGAATGTGCATATTTGTGCTGATTGTTGAACAAGTTCATCGGTCATACTTTATAGTTCATACATCTAACATCGCATGAAATACCTGTTTACACTTTTAATATACGCCAGTTTCGTCGTTGCCCTTACTGCCCAGCAGTCGCCGCAGTACAGCCTTTTCATGCTCAACCCTTACTCGGTAAACCCGGCCTACGCGGGGTTGGAGAACACATTGGTGGCGACTGGGGTGTACCGGCAGCAGTGGTCGGGCCTGAAAGGCGCACCGCTCACGCAGCACGTCAATGCCCACCTGCCGCTCTACATCATCCGTAGCGGTGTAGGGTTGAAGGTCGAAAACGATGCGATCGGGGCGCACCGCACCACGCAGGCCCTGCTCAGCTACGACTACCAGATCGAGCTTGGACGCAGTGCCTTGCTTTCACTGGGAGCCAGTGCTGGCTATATGCAGTATGCGCTGGATGGCGACAAACTGCGCGCGCCGCAAGGTACCTACGTAGAGCCGGGCGGCGTGTTTACCCACGACGACGATTATCTGCCAGAGGGAAAAGTGCAAGCGGGTACGCCGATTTTTGAGGCGGGCATCTATTTGCAAGCACGCTCACTGGAGCTGGGCGCGGCCATCCAGCCCGTGTTTTCCCCGGTTTTGAAGGTGGGTGGCAGCGAACCTTTTCAATTGCAGCCCATCCGGCAATATTTATTTTCGGCCGCTTACACTATTGGGGTGGGGGAAGACGTAAAAATAAAACCGGCGGTGTTGGTGAAAAACGATGCCCGCGAAACGCAAATGGAACTTTCAGCATTGATTCGCTGGCGCGAAAATATATTTGTCGGCGGTTCGTTCAGGGGATTCACCCAGACCGCGAAAGATGCCGCCGTAATACTTGCCGGGTTGAAGATCAGTGAAAAAACAACGTTGGCCTACGCTTTTGATATTCCGTTATCGCCTTTGAATGCGGTTAATCGGGGAAGTCACGAATTATTATTGCGCTACAGTCTTAACCAACCGATTGGAGCGGGCAAATTGCCACCCGTTATTTACAACCCCCGTTTTTTCTAAAGCCTGCGCATTTTAAAATGGCCTTGTTTTTGTAAACCCCAAAGGCATCAAAAAAAGAAAGAAAAAGCCTGTTTTTAGGTTTGATTTTCAAAACATTGCGCTCGCACAAAAAAAATCTGGTTCAAATACAATCGAAAGTTAAAACGGCGTTTGTGTCCTGCCTTGGCCCGGTGAGCGACATTATTCAGCCAATTTTTGTTTGGATTTCTTTTTCACATAGAATTTAATCTGCTACCTTTACGGTCACTTTTTCCAAACGTAACATTTAAAGTAGGAAAACACGGGTGCTTCACATGAAAAAAATGCTAAAATTACTCCTGCTTCTCCCCTTCTTCGCGGCACTGGTCGCCTCATGCGGCCGCAAAGAAAGCGGTCAGCTGGTTGGTGTACTGGATCGCCCCAACTGGAAGGGGATTAATCCTTACGGTATGGTGTACGTGCCTTCTGGTACGCTCCACATCGGTACTGGCGACGAAGACCTGAGCCGGTCGCTAGTGTCGCGCCCAAAAACCATCTCCATCCAGGGTTTCTTCATGGACGAGACAGAAATCACCAACAACGAGTACCGCCAGTTCGTCGAATGGGTGCGCGACTCGATTGCTCACCGCGAGCTGGACCAGATCGTCGAGGATTCTGAGAACGATCAGGAGCCACCCCAACCCATCATTGATTGGGAGCAGGAAATCGACTGGGCCAACGATGCCGAGGAAGGCGATGGTGCATTGGACAAAATGTACTATCAGGGCAACGAACGTTTTGCGGGACGTAAAGAGTTCGATGTCAGCAAGTTCGTCTTTGAGTACCAATGGTACGATTGGCAAAAAGCCGCGCACGACCGCACTGGCAACCGCACCAGCCACATCCACCGGGAGAAGATAAAAGTCTATCCCGATACGCTGGCCTGGATTCGGGACTACTCGTATTCCTACAACGAGCCGATGACCCGGAACTATTTTTGGCACCCCGCTTTCGACGATTATCCAGTGGTGGGAGTCAATTGGAAAATGGCTAAAGCGTTTAGCTATTGGCGCGGCAAGCTGTGGGATATGTATTCCGATGGTGATCCGACCA
>JAYUXG010000742.1:0-6108 GCA_043753125.1 Saprospirales bacterium
GGCAGGATTGGAACAATCCAGGCTTTCATAGTCAAAATCGAAACGCCACAGGGCAAAGTCCGGGTTGTTGCCGATCAGTTGACAGTGGTGCGCGGTGAGGAAGTAAGGCTCTGGTGTGGCCGCTGTATTAGCGATCAGTGAGCCGGTACACCAGCCGCTGCCGTTGGAAAAGACCATCAGGATGCGGGCCACCCCTTTTTTTTCCGCTTGGTAGTTGGTCCCCAACGGGCAGTTCACGTTGAGGTTGCAGGCCTCCGAGTCGCCATAGTCTTCCGGGAGGTCGCCATTTTTCAAAGCCTGCCGGTCGTAAGCATAGTCCACGCGATGCAAATGGATGCGGCCCACTCCGCTGGCACCCGCTGGCACCCGGTACTCGAGCCGGGCTACCTCGCCGGGCAACACCCCGATCAGGAATTTGCCGGAAAGCATGGTACTCTGCGCTGTGTAGGCACCAAAAATGCGCTGTCCATCCGGCGAACTGGCGAAAAACTGGGCACCTGCCACCAGCTGGAACTCGTCGAACAGCAGCACCAGGCCCAAGGCACCGGGCGATTGCAGGGCGCATTGCCACACTTGGTCGCCGTTTGGTAGCGTCGTCCAGGTACCGGTGTTTTGCAGGGAAATATCGGCGTTGATGGGAGCGGCAAAGCGGTTTTGGCCGGGATTTTGGTCGTCGTCGGCCCAGGCTTGGGCCACATTCAAAGCTGGCAAAACTACCGGCGCGGGCATATTACCGGATAGAAAAGCAGCATTTTCGGGAGAAAAACTGGGCGGTAAACCCCCTTCACTGACTTGGGCCATAGCACTGCATACCAGACCAAGGGCGAGCAGGGTAAGTCGGGTTCGCATGAGTACAGGAATGATTACGTTGTGAAAATCGGGAAATGGAGTAGTAGAAAACGTAACCAAAAATGGGCCAATTTTTCGGAGACCGCTAAAACGGGCTGGCAATATCCGGATTGTTCACAAAATCCGTATCGGTGAGCGTGTGCAAAAAGGCGATGATGGCCGACTTTTGATAAGCGTTCAGGCCAGCGTGGCGTACTGGGTTGCTGCCCGGTATGATCGGCCCGATCTGACTAATGAAAGGGTCTTCGTTGACCACGCCAAATCCGTTGTGGCTATAATGGTCCAGCACTTGTTCCAGCGTCTGAAAACGTCCGTCGTGCATATAGGGCGCACTGAGCGCGATGTTGTACAAACCCGGTGCCCGAAACTTCCCCTTATCCATGGTGTCCGTTTTGGTTGCTTCCCAACGTCCCTTGTCGGAGAAGCCATCCAGCGAGGCCACGCTGTCCAGCGCGTTGTTGAAGAAATTGTTCTCCGTAAAAATCGGCCCCTTGTGGCAGTGCAAGCACTGTGCATCGGGCAGGTTTACGCCGACTGCATTGGCCTGGTCAAAGAACATGATTTTACCATCAATTTCTTCGTCGGTAAACTCCACCTCGCCGCGTAGCAACCGGTCGTATTTGGAATTGCCACTACTGATGAGGATGCGTTCGAACTGGGCCAGGGCTTTGGCCGTCAGCTCCTTGCTAATCTCATCGGTGGTGCTGATGCCAAACGCCTTGCGGAACAATGCCGGATAAGTAGGGTGCTTTTGCAGTTTTTCCACCACTTGCGGCCACATGGCGTGCATCTCAATGGGGTCTTCTACTGGGCGCAGGGCCTGGTCTTCGAGGCTGGGAGAGCGACCGTCCCAAAAAAGTTTGTTGGAATAGGCTATATTAAGCAACGACATCGCGCTACGTCGGCCCGCCATATCTTCTACCCCTTTGGAGAAAGCCAGATTGTCGGTAAAGCTGCCCTGTGGCAAGTGGCAGGAAGAGCAGGATAAGGTACTGTCTTTCGACAAAATAGCATCGTAAAACAGGCGACGGCCCAGCTGCACGCCATCGTGGGTCATCGGGTTGTCGGCGGGAATCAGGATTTGCAAAAAACCGGCGGGCTTTACGATGACGTAGGATCGTGGCGCATAAGGTATGTCCAGCAAATTGCCCGATGTGCCAAGGCCGCCGGGAATCGGGTCGGGGGTACAAGCGGCAAAAAGGACTACCGAGGAAAGGACCAAACCAAAGAGAAGCTGCTTCATTTTGCGAAATATTGAGTACCCTATTGTCCACGGGTGTGGTTCAAATTTTCAGGGGCAAGACCATCGCTTAATACGTGGAAACTAAAGATAGTAATGGTCATTCAGCATCAAATGACCCGAACGTGACAGGATAGTTGCTGTCGAATGTGCTAACACTGGATTACTGGCCGCGAAATTACTGAGAAACGCTAAAAATGTCTGGTAAGTTGGTCTTCAGCTGCGACTTCCAAGCCAAAATGTCGCCAGTGGTCAAATCTACGTCTTTCATCAACTTTTTGTATTCCACTAAAAGCCGCAGGTGAAAATCGTAGCCCGTAGTGTGTTGCACCGGAGCAGTGGTTTTAATAAAAAAGTCGCCCAGATCGGCGCGACTAAAAGAAATGGTATCTGGCACCGTAGCATTGGCCGTATCGCGGGCCAGCACGATTTGGGCAAAAATATAACCCTTTGCTCTTTCGTGCCACAGGCTGTCCACTTGGACGCGCAAAGGATGGCCCGTCGGCGCAAGGCGGGGGATGACTCGTCCCGCCGGTTCGTTCAATCCCAAGCGGATGCTTACATTTTTGAAGGTGCCATTGATCCGAAAATCACCTATATCGTTACTAAAAGATTGGCGGCGCACCAGTAGAAAGTCATTGGTGAGTGCCTCCCGGATGGTATCCGAACCAGATGGAGGGAAAGCGCGCAATTGAATCGTATCGCTCACCGTGTAGGTGACCCCATTTTGAGTCAATTGAAAATCAGAGAGATAAAAGGTCACACTTTTCAGCCGAAACAGATGGTCATTCAGTGGGGCACGATAGGCAGCATTCTCCGTAAAGCTTTGCATCGTATCGTACCATTGTACCACGTCCAGCACCAGTTGCGGGTATTCACAGCAGCAGTTCTTGTCGGCACTGGCATCGAAATTGGTGGCCTCCACTTCGAGGCAGCCCTCTCGTGGCTCGAAACAGGCCACTTGGGCCAGGGAAAGCAAAAGGCAAAAGGCAATGGGCAAACGAAGCATGACAAGAGAGGCAAATTAGCAAAAGGCAATCATTTAGCGTACACCGTAGCAACAATAGGAACACGGATCGAACGGATACAACGTATGGAAACGGATTTTTTAGATACCCTCCCCTCGAAAAGGGGAAAATCCGTTTCCATCCGTCTAATCCGTGGCCCATTCGATCTACGGTTCATGCTCCGGTGATCGCCGCCGTAGGCGGACTGTCCCCGCTGCATGACACAAGAATAGAGGGGCTTTGGAGCATAAATAATTGGTTATCAACCCGCAGTAACCCTATTTCTTCATTGCTCTTTGCCTGTCGCCTATTGCTTTCACTTCCCCTCCTTCTCCACTTCCTTCATCATCTGTTTGATAATTTGTTTCACCTGCGAGGAGAATTCTTTTTCTAGTATCCAGTGCCCGTAGTTTTTCTCCTTGCGCAACACTTCTTTCACCTCTTGGTTGGCGTATTTGCCGAAGGTGAAAATAACCTTGCCATCCGGCTGTACCCGCAGTTTTTGGGTCGCATCCAGGAAATTCAGGTCGTTGGTGAAATCGTGCAGTGCCTGCATATCGTTTTTGATCGGTGCCGCTATGGTCCGGCCTTCTTCGTCCAGCAGGTCTTTGCCCTCATAAGCCTCCAATTGGCCTTTGAAGACTTCCAGCGTGGCTTTTACATCGGCCAAAGCATCGTGGGCACCTTCCAGTTCGCGGCCACAGTAGAGCCGATAGGCGGCACGCAGGGTGCGGGGTTCCATTTTGTAAAAAATGCGCTGTACATCGATCAGGCGGCGTTTACTGATGTCGAACTCCATGCCTACCCGCGCAAATTCTTCCATCAGCATAGGAACGTCGAAGCGGTTGGAATTGTAGCCCGCCAAGTCGGAAGTCCCGATAAAATCCCAGATTTTTTGCGCCACCTGCCCAAAAGTTGGTTTGTTGGCTAGGTCTTTCGGCGTAATACCATGAATCTGCATGGACTCTTCGGAGATGGGGATGCCGGGATTGATGAGCATGGACAGCTCAATGGGGGGCTGTCCGTTTTTCAGCATTTTCACCATACCCAGCTGAAGGATGCGGTCGCGAATCACGTTGAGGCCAGTAGTTTCCACATCGAAGAAAACCAGGTCGCGGTCAAGTTTCAAGTCAGGCATGAACTATGAACTATAAAGTATGATGTATGATCAATGAACTATGATGTATGAACATCGGCGTTCATAGATTATACATCATAGTTCATACTTATTTAATGTTGCTGTTCCTCATTATCCAGCAGGTTTTCGTCCATCAGTCCGCGCCGCTTCGCCGCCTCGCCATAGCCGTGCAACTGCACGATGGGCTCCTTTGCTTTGCGCCGCATCCGAATGTTTAGAAATTCGGTAAACAAGGAGAAGAAAATGGCGAAATACAAGTAGCCCTTCGGTATTTCCCCTTTGGTCAAATGGCCGCTGTGCGCCGCTTCGGCGATGAGCGAAAAACCGATAAGGATCAGGAACGACAGACCCAGCATCTGCACCGTGGGGTGATCGTTGACGAACTTGCTGACCGGCCCGGAGAATAGCATCATGACCAGTACGGAAGCCACCACGGCGATAATCATAATGACCAAACTGTTGGGAATGCCGTTGGCAATGCCGATGGCGGTGAGGATGGAGTCAAAGGAGAACACCAGGTTGATCAACGCGATCTGTACAATCACCTGGCTCAGGGCCACCACGGGGCCTTTCATTTTGGGGTCGTCATTGTCACTATCCCCTTCCAGCTTATGGTGTATCTCGGAAGTAGCCTTGTATAGCAAAAACAAGCCGCCCAGCAACAAGATAATGCCCTGTCCGGTCAGGCCGACCATACCACTCGCCTCGGCCTGGACAGTATCGGTCACCAGAAAGTTTAGGGGAATGATCACTTTATCCATCGCCATCACCCAGGTAATACCGAACAACAAGACGACGCGCAGCCCCATCGCCAGCAGCAGGCCGATGTTGCGGGCCTTTTGCTGTTCGGCGGCGGGCAATTTGGCGGAGACTATGGATAGGAAAATAATGTTGTCCACCCCCAGCACAATTTCTAGAAAAGTCAGCGTGAGCAAACTGACCCAGACGGAACCAGAGGTAAAATCAGGCATGGACAAGAGGTACATCACTGGACGCGGCGTTTTAAGTGTACAAAAACAGGGCGCAAACTACGGCTTTTCAACGTACCGCGCACCGTACACTAACGATCCCTGCCTGGCAAAATGTCGCCGAGCAGGGAGCCAGTGGAACGCACAACGTTTGCCAGCCGACATTTAGGCCACTTTAACGCGACCATTCCGATCTGACGAAACCAGAGGCTCTTACTTTTGCTTATGCACTAGGGAGTTTCCCTTGCACAAACAAATAGCATATTATGAAAAAAATCTTTTTATTCCTCCTTTTCGCTTTGGTTTGCCAAGCCTTGCTGGCCCAATCCCCTGTCAAAAAATACGTGCTGCTGGAACAAATCACCAACTCGCGCTGCTCCATCTGCAAAAGCAAGAACCCGGCCTTTTATAGCCTGATCGGGCAGGCCCAGTATGCCGCCGATGTGCACCACATTTCTTATCACCCTTCTTTCCCCTACAGTAACTGTGTTTTTTATCAGGCCAACACGACGGAAAACAACGCCCGCGCCGCCTTATATGGTGCGCAAAGCACTCCGCAACTGGCCCTCAACGGGACGTTGCAATCGCCGGTCGGGCCACTGTTGCCGGAGGCCGCTTTACAGGCCAAACTGAACCAGACCAGCCCTGTCTATTTGCAAGTAACGGAGACTGCTGGCGTGGCCACCATCAACATCCGCACCATGGGCGATGCGCCAGCGAGTGGCTACAAGCTGTACGCGGCACTGGTGGAGAAAACCATCAACCTGACTACGCCCAACAACGAGGCGGTCCACTACAACGTGTTCCGCAAAATGCTGCCCAATATCAATGGAGTGGCTTTTACCCCGGCTGCGCTGGGCCAGACCGTCTCTTTTTCTTTCACCTATAGCATCAATCCGGCCTGGA
>JAYUXG010000743.1:0-6083 GCA_043753125.1 Saprospirales bacterium
TTCTTGTCTTTGGTAAAGCGTTCCAACAGTTGCTCAATGCCGTTCAGGGTGCGCGGATAGGCGGCGGTGCGGTACTTTTCCACGCCAGCCATTTTGGCGGCGGCGGCGATGGCCCGATCCAGGCCCCCCAAGTCATCCACCAGGCCGATCTCCTTGGCCTTCGTACCCGGCCACACCCGTCCCTGGGCGATCTCATGTACTTGGTCGCGGGTCTTGTCGCGGCCCAAGGCAACTTTCTTTAAAAAGTCCTCATAAGTACCATCCACGCGCTGTTGGATGATTGCGCTTTCTTCAGGGGAAAAATCGTAGAACGGTGTTCCAAAGGCAGAATATTTGCCCGTCCGCACCGTGTCGTAGGTAATGCCGAGATTTTCTTTCATGGTTCTGGCCAAGATCGGGATCATACCGAACACGCCGATGGAACCAGTAATGGTGTTAGGCTCTGCGAAGATACTATCGGCCTGGCAGGCAATATAATAGCCGCCGGAGGCCGCCACATCGCCCATACTGACGATGATCGGGCGGCCTGATTTGTGCAGCAGGTCCACTTCCCGAAAGATGTTCTCGCTGGCCAGCACACTGCCACCGGGCGAGTTGATGCGCAGCACCACGGCTTTGATGCTCTCGTCCTGACGAATTTTGCGCAGGATTTTCACGTATTGGCCATCGTGAATACTGCCCGGCGTCTCCTCGTCGCCATCTTGGATCGTGCCCTCGGCATAGACAACCGCGATCTTGTCTTTGGCGGAAAAATCGGTCTTGTTGCCATTGCTGGCGAAGTAATCGCCGAGTTTTACCCGGTTGAGCTTGTCTTTTTGGCCGAGGCCGATCTTGTTTTTCATCAGTTCCAGCACTTCGTCCTCGTAGGCGATGCGGTCAATCAACCGGGCGCGCAGGGCGGTTTCGGGGCTGCGCCCCTCAAAGTCGTTGGCGATGCGCCGCAGTTCGGCCTCCGGGATGTTGCGGCTGGCGGCAATATCCCGGATGAAAACATCGTACAGGCTATTTACGTATTCCCGTACTTGTAAGCGGTTTTGGTCGCTCATTTTGTCGAAGCGGAAGGGTTCAGTGGCACTTTTGTATTGGCCGACATAAAAAATACGAAAGTCTATGTCCAGTTTGTCCAGCATACCCTTATAGTAGGAAATCATGCTGGAAAAGCCGCGAAAGTCCACCGCGCCGACGGGATTGAGCAAAATGCTATCGGATGCCGAGGCCAAGTAGTATGCCCCCTGCGTATAGTAGTTGGCGTAGGAGACGACGAACTTGCCCGAAGACCTAAAATCCAGCAGTGCCTGACGGATTACCGAAGAGGTGGCTTTGCCAGCCATCACGTTGCTGGCGTGGAAATAGATGCCCTTGATGTCGGGGTCCTCTTTGGCTTTCTGAAGGGCCGATACGATGTCCGTAAGGCCAAGCACATCCTTTTGGTCCAAGTCAAAAGGAGACATTTCGGTGTTGTTGGTTTTTTCGGGAATAAGATTGTCGAAGTCGAGTTCCAGCACGGAGTTCGCCGACACGCTGACCGCCTTTTTATCGGAAACGCGGCTGGCCATCCCTACCACAGTGCTGAAACCAATGAACAACAACAGGATCAGGGCCAGGGCAGTGCCTAGGCAGGAAGCAAAGAGAAATTTAAAAAACTGGCTCATGGTCGAAAAAAGATAAATATGCGATTGTAAACAAAATTGCCCAAGGCAATCCAAGTCTGCAAATGAACATTGGAAGGCCAGGATAGTCCTGGAAATTAGATAAATCGTTGCATTCCGGGGATGGAGCGACCATGTGGCGGGACGGTTGCGCATAGGTTAAATTTATTTTCGCGCCGCTCAATATTTTAAATTTTGCTAATTTTCGCCGTCCAATTGATTTTTGGGCTTAATCCACCCATTTTTAATCCTTGCATCCGCTTTTTGCTTCCCGGCAACTCTCCTGCATGAAGTTTACAGGATTTAATCAATCACTACACACTCACCGGATGAACCGTTTTTATTCTACCCTCTACCAGGGACTGCTTTCTTTTTTTGTAGTTGCAGGATCCGTGGTCACCCATGCCCAACCTCTCCAGGTCGCCAGCGGGAGTACCCTGCCCTATACTCCCCAAAATCTGATCTCCAACATTTTTTTGGGGGAGGGCGTGGATGTAACCAGCATTACCTACACGGGTGCCCCGACCGCCGTGGGCTATTTCAGCGGCGGCACTCAAGCCATTGGCCTCGGGCGCGGTATTATTCTTACCACGGGGGTAGCCAAGACCTCCAGTCCCACCAAATTGGGCTGCAGTGAAAAGGGGAGCGACTTTGCCTCCACGGACAATAGCCTGAATGCCAATGATCTGGACTTGGATGCCTTGGTCACGAATCCGCTGCAAGATGTGGCTGCCTACATCATCAAGTTTATTCCCACTTCGGATACCATTCGTTTCCGGTACTGCTTTGCTTCGGAGGAATACCCTGAGTATTCGTGCAGCAACTATAACGACGTGTTCGGGTTCTTCATCCAGGGGCCAGGCTACCCTACCCCGACCAATATTGCCAAGGTGCCGAACACCAATCTTGCGGTGAGCATCAGCAACATCCACCCTGCTTATCTCGTAGGCTGCTCCAGCGTAAACGGGCAGTATTTCAATAACAACAACGCTACTAGTAAGCAACCAACCTACGACGGATTCACCGACGTGTTCACTGCACAGGCCAAGGTGACGCCCTGCCAGGAGTATACCATCAAACTGGCCATCGGCGACGTAGGCGACGGGGTGTGGGATTCCGGGGTGTTTTTGGAAGCCAAAAGTTTTGGTACTACTGCTTTGAAAGTGGAAGTAGCCACGGTCGGTGCAGATGGTACACTGACCGAAGGCTGCGCAGATGGCACCATGACCTTTTCGTTGCCCGTCGCGCCTACCCAGAATTTTCCGATTGATTATACCATACTGGGCAATGCCACCAGTGGGGTCGATTATCAAACGATCCCAACGGGTTTGTTCATCCCTGCCGGACAAACCCAGATTACCGTTCCGCTCATTGCACTGCCCGACAACCTTACGGAAAGCGGCGAATTCTTTGCCATAGATGTAAGGCGCGATCCTTGCCACCGTGACACGGTACGGGTCCAGATTCGCGACAATGGCATTCTGCCTCCCGCCCTCCGCCCGGATACCACGGTGTGCGAGAGCAACTTGCAGCCCCTTACGCTGAATGGTACGTTACCGATCACGCTGCCGCCACCGCCCAGTTTTAGCAATACCCAGGATTATACTATTGCGCCAGTTGACAGTGTGGTATCATCCCTCATTGTGGTGTCTGGCTTGCTGCAAAAGAAGCTAGTGCCTGGGGTAATCCGTTCGGTATGCCTCAATATCGACCATCCATTCGATGACGACCTTGAAATTTACCTGATCTCGCCATCGGGTCTGTTCATAGAACTCTCTACCGACAACGGTGCCAATGGAGCCGACTATACCAATACTTGCTTCACTCCAACGGCGACCCAAAAAATCAATTTGTTGGCGCAGGCACCGGCCTCCGCTGCTCCGTTTACCGGCGAATTTTTGCCCGAAGGCCTGTGGGAAGACATCTATGGCGACCATCCAACCAATGGCACCTGGAAATTGCAAGTCATCGATGACTCCAATGGGTTCGTGGGTACCTTGCTGGATTGGACGATCACCTTTGAACCGGCCTATGAGCTGACCTACCAATGGTCGCCCGTGGACAGCGTGGCCTGCCCGACTTGCCCGATTACCAGCGTGAATCCTGCGGAGACTACCCTGTACACCATCGTGGCCACGGATTCTTATGGTTGCGTGGTAAAAGATTCGATGGAACTGGAAGTGCGCCCCGCCTTGCCAGCACCGACCATCGTCTGCGGCAACTCCAGTAGCAACGCCATCAGTTTTGAATGGGGCGGTGTGGCCGGTGCCACTGGCTACGAGGTAAATGTGGGCGGCAGTGGCTGGACGGCTCCTTCCGATAGCCTGCTCCATGTCGTTACCGGATTGCTGCCCAACTCCATGGTCAATATTGAGGTACGCGCCCTCGGCGGACTGGCCGATTGCCCGGCTTATATCGGAACAGCCACCTGCGTAAACTGCCAATCACCCGCCGCTACCTTAGCCGCCAGCGGCGTCAGCTGTGCCGGACTGGCCGATGGCGGCATTAGTGTTACGCCGGACGGCCTAAATCCGCCCTACAGTTTCCAAACGGATGGCCAAACGAACACAACCGGCAATTTCCAGAATCTTGCCGCAGGGGCTTACATCGTTACGGTCACGGATCCAACTGGCTGCGAGGGCTACTTCCCGACCACGATCACGGCACCGGATACTATTCGGCCCAATATTTCCCTCCTCCAAAACGTGTCGTGTTTTGGTGGCAACAATGGACACCTGGCCACGGCGGCCATCGGCGGCACCGGGGTATTGACTTATCGCTGGAACGATTCTGCCAATCAAACAACCGTCACTGCTACTAATCTGGTGATCGGTAACTACGCAGTAACCGTAACGGACGCCAATGGCTGCACCGCCACCGCTACCGCCACTATTGTCCAACCCACTGATTTGCAACTAAGTACGGTTATTACCAATGCCAAATGCTTCAATCAGCCTACGGGGGCTATTGCAGCTGTCGGCAACGGTGGCACCGAGCCCTACCAGTTTGCCTGGAGCAGCGGCCCGCCTGCACCGATCAACAACAATATCCTGGCCGGCAATTACACCGTCACCATCACCGACGCACAAGGCTGCACGGAGACGGCCACTGCCATTGTAGCCCAGCCTACCCAACTGATCGCTACGACCACCATGGCCGCCACCAATTGCAACAACAGCGCGGACGGCTCGGCCACTGCCCTGCCAGCAGGCGGCACTGGCCCCTACTCCTTCCTCTGGAACGACCCACAACACCAGACAACCGCAACGGCCACTGGTTTATTGGCCCAAACGTTCAACGTGACCGTGACCGATGCCAATGGCTGTACCGTCAACCAGAATGCCCTGATTTCTGCCCCCGTTCCTTTGGCACTCCTCTTGAGCAAGACCAACAGCACTTGCAATGGCACTGCCAATGGCACCGCCACCGCCAGTGCCAGCGGCGGCACCAGCCCATACACTTATAAATGGAGCGACACCGGGGGCCAGACGACGGCACTGGCGACGGGCTTGCAGGCTGGTAACTACCTGGTAACCGTCACGGATGCGCATGGTTGTACCAGTACGAGCAGTATTCCGATTAGCGAACCAGCCGCTCTACAAGTTGCCGCGACCACTGTCGCCGCCGCTTGCTTCGGAAGTGCCACTGGGCGTATTAATCTGACCGTGCAAGGCGGCACCTCACCCTTTGCTTTTACTTGGAGCTCTGGGGAAGGAACCCAGAACCTTGCCCAGAAGCCAGCCGGTGCCTACACAGCGACCGTCACCGATGCCAACGGCTGCACTTCCACCGCCCAGGCCAGCATCGGCCAACCCACGGAAATTCAATGGACCAGCGTGGAAAAGCCCCTTCTCTGTAAGAACGGCAGTGATGGAACCATCAATTTGACTGCCACTGGTGGCACCCCTGGCTACACCCTGGCTTGGGTTGGCCCAAATAGTTTCAGCGGCAGCGGTACCAATCTGCAAAACTTGTTGGCTGGCAATTACACCGCTACCTTGACCGATGCGGCTGGCTGCACCCAAGCGGTGGTCCAGGCCGTCACCGAACCAGCCAGTACCCTTGCACTGAGTTTGCCCGCCTTTGCCGACACTATTTGCTTTGCCGCCACCAACGGTCAAGCTACGGTGGTAGCCACTGGCGGCACTTCTCCATACTCCTACCTGTGGAATGCTGGCAACCAAACCACCGCTACGGCGTCTAACCTCGCTTCGCAAATCTACAACGTCACCGTCACCGACAGCCACCAGTGTACCCAGACAGCAGAAACTTTTGTCTATCAAAAACAACAACTTTCTGCCTGGGCGGAAACGGTTGACCCCCTGTGCTACAATGGCCGGGATGGCAAGTCTCTGGTCACGCTTATCTACTACGGGGCGGACTTAGCCGACCTCGATGCATTCAGCTACTCCTGGAGTACTACGCCCAGCCAGA